>JBMOHI010000049.1:0-10713 GCA_049317925.1 Terrimicrobiaceae bacterium | reverse complement strand
TCGGCCACGTGGGAAACCACTTCCTGACGCATATTGACGATGGGATGATAGAATTTCCCCAACTGCTCGGTGCTCTCATCCACATAATGCCCGATGAACGTGCGGCGGAAGCGATCGGTCGTGCGGTTGGGACCGGATCCGTGGATGAGATTTCCGCCGAAAAACATGGTCTGTCCGCGGCGCACCGGCACCGGGATGGGCTTGGTCTCGCGGGGAAATTTCGTGATGTGGCTGTCGCCATAGTTCATCCAGCGTTCTGCGTTCCCCCCGTCCGGGCAGGAAATCGCATGCTTGTGTGAGCCGGGCACCACGTAGAGGCAGCCATTGTCGAGGGTGGCGTCGTCAATTGCCGTCCAGGCCGCGATGCAAGTGGCGGGAGTAGCGACGAGATAGAAATTGTCCTGATGCATCCCCTGCCCCTTCGCGCCCGGCGGCTTGTAGTAATACATCGTCTGCGCGCCCAGGGCCGGCTTGCCCAGAAGAAGCTCCAACATGCCGGCCACGTTGGGATTGGTCATCCAATCCATGGCCCGCTGGCTGTAGCGATGCGGATGCATGGCGCGCACCTGCCGCTGGGATGAGTCAATCTCCTGGTAGGTCGTTCCTCCGTCGAAGACCTTGCCGCCCCGGGTCTTATAGTCCTCGAAAAATACTTCGATTTCCTGCAACTCGGACTCGGAAAACAAATCGTCAGCTACGCAATAGCCGTCGCGCTCGAACTGTTCCTTGAGGGTGGCCGGGTCGCTGGTGCAATTGGTGAGAATGTTCATGAGAGGAATTGGATGTTGACGAAAACCTACACAAATCCCGCTGGCGGGGAATACTCCGGCTTGCTAAAAACCTACGATATCCTGTCATGAAAAAATCCAGCCCTCGCCAACAAACTCCGCATGATGTCGCGGTCACTCTAAAGGCGGACGAGTTCCGGATGGGTCCGCGCTACGACAACTGGCGTCCCGCGGGAACGCCCGACTGGTTGCTGATCTTCACCGTCGGTGGTGCGGGCCGGCTTTGCGGAGGGACATCCGATCTGCTTTCCCGTCCGGGCACCGTGACGCTATATCAACCGGGCACGGCTCAGCGGTACCATACCGACTCGGATGCGCGGCACTGGAGTTTGCTCTGGAGTCATTTTCATCCGCGTCCGCACTGGGACATTTGGCTGAACTGGCCCGAGCATACGAAGGGGCTACGCGTCATCCGTCTGGAAGATCCCGCGGTGTTCGGCCAGGTCCGCGAGGCCATGCTCGATGTGATTCGATTTTCCCGACAGCAACTTCCGGGCGGCATGGACCTGGCGGTGAATGCATTGGAACGGGCGCTTTTGTGGATTCATTCGGTCAATGACCAGCAGGCGCTGGACGAACGGATCCGCCGGGCGGTGGATGTGCTGGCGGAACGAATGCGCGAACCGCTTTCCCTCGAGCGGGTCGCGCAAGCGTGCGGGCTTTCGGTTTCGCGCCTGGCCCATTTATTTCGCGAGCAGATTGGCCTGCCCCCGCAACAATATCTGGAAGAGCTGCGGTTGCAGCGCGCGGCCCAGCTTTTGCGTTCGACCGGCCTGCGCATCGGCGAGGTTGCGGCGGAAACCGGATACGCGGGCGCCTTCTACTTCTCCAGCCGCTTCCGCAAAAAGTTCGGTCAATCTCCCTCGGAGTACCGCCGATAAAAAAGTTCGAGCCGCCGGCCGCGAATCGGGCAGGATATCGTCCTTGAACACTGCCGCCCTCATCGCCTCCGACAAGGCCCGCCGAAGTAAAAGCCACCTTCCCCAGCCAAACGAAGACGCCGGTCGTTCACCAAGTGCCGCAGACCCTGTAGGCATCGGATGCCGAGCCATGTTCTACCACGGAAATCGGTCATTGCCATACGATAGTGTGCCGGCTGACGAGAGTCCTTCGCCAATCGGAGACTTTGCGTTAGCTCGCGTCGTGCTCGGTTTTACTGATGAGCCAATCCTCCAGTGTGGCTACTCGCGAGGGATGTTTTTTGCTTCTGGCCAGAAAGCCCGCACCATGTTGCGGCATAGGATCCTGGTCAGTAGGCTGGTAACGAAGATCGCAACTCCAGCGAACGCCGCTCGAACAATTCGGTGTGGACATGTGAATACATCGATCGTTGAAGAGGATAGCCGAGCCGGCCGGAACCGGAATTGCAACGGCGCGTGCATCGCGAACGCATTCTTCGTCCAACTCCGTGTAGCCGGTTTTTGTGTGAGTATCCGTGTGCCAGGACAGGACATCGGAACGGTGAGTTTTTGGCCAGATGTGAAGGCAGCCGTTCTCGAGTGTCGCGTCTACCATTGAGATCCAGACCGTAATCACCGGGTTGGCATTGGCACCTGGCCAATAGGACTTATCTTGGTGCCAAGGAACCGCCCCCGCTGCAACTTTCGGAACTTTAGGACGCGTGTTGTAGACTGGATTGGAAAATATTTCCGAACCGATCAATGACTCAACGGCATCCAGTATCTTTGGATTCGACATGAGGTGGAAGTATCCAGGAAGGCGGTCCCGCCAACTACGGCCGAATCTCAGGAATTCGACATCAGTGAGCTCGGCGAAGAGATCACCAAGACGTGTTTCGAAGGGGCGTGATTCCAGTTTGTCCGTAATCAGGCCTGCGGCGAAGAGGTCATCGGCAATCGCGTTGACGCGAATGTTGACCGAATCTCGAAATGGGTGCATGTCGTCCTCATCCAGAAGCTTTTCGAGAACGAGATAGCCTTCTTCGTCGTAGAAGGCGATTTGCTCTGCAGAGAGGCTGCCTGAGCCGGGAGATCGGGCTTTGCCCGGATCAAATGGTGCGGACTTGGCCGGATCGGGATGATCTTCGCGTTCGAGGAGGTCAGTGTTTGTATCCGGAGGATTGCTCAGCGCGACATTCATGGAGGAGGAGTTAATTCCTGTTTGAGGGAAAGGCTATTGGCTAAAATCCGGCTTTGTGGTCAAAAGCTAACATTTATGAGCCTCGCTGAAATTCATTTAACGGCTAGACCACGAGTCGTAAATTGCGGTCTCTCTGAACATGGTGCGAAGGGAAGAGAGGAGTATTGCCTCCCAAGTCTCTGGTGTTTACACCTTTACTTTTATGCGGTGGGGTTGGAAGTCGGAGGGGTCAGGCATTGCGTGGTGCCGGGCGCGGTGACGGTAATCCCTCCTTCGCGCAAAATCGTTTTCGACTATTCCGCCCGGCACTGTAAACACTTTTTCGTGCACTTTATGGTGCCCGCGAGAGGTCCAAAAGTCCGCATTCCCACCTTCCAGCATTTGCCAGAAGCTCGGGATGAACTGCTGGATCGCCTGCAACATATTCAAGCGGTGGCGACGCGAAATCAAACGCATGCCGATGTCCTTTTTTGGGGCCTCCTATTCGACATCGCCGACGCGGGTTCGTATTCCTCTTCGGGGAATACTCTGCCTTTGATCAAACGGATTGACCAAGTGATTGAGGAGGGACTGAGCACAAGGATTAATGTCGAGTCACTAGCCCGGGAACTCCAATTCAGTCCCGGCCATATCAGCCGGGTGGTGAAAGGACACTATGGCTTTACGGCGATTCAATTGATCAACAAAAGACGCCTTCAAAAAGCCTACGGGCTACTCGTTCATAGCACGATGCCCATCAAAATGATTTTGATCGAAGTTGGCATCAATAGCCTGCAAAAGTTCAACAAGTTAATGAGGCGGGCGTATGGGCATGGACCAAGGGAGTTGCGGAGAAGTTTTTGTGAGAAAGGTCTCGATGAAACTTGGACACTCAAGCGGCAGTGAAGGCGACGACCCGACTGATCGCAAGGGGGTAACCATTAGGTATAATCGAACAACGCCAAAAGCTTTGAGGAGAACTATGGAGGATATAGAATCTTACCAGATATGCGCACATGCTTTCACGCAAGACATTCGCACAGAGTGGCCGCCGGAGAGCGTCAGAATTTGCTTTGCGGAGAACGAGCGTCCATTGACCGCATTTATGGCTCAATGGGAATGAAAAGAAAACTTGGAATCTCCCCGTTCTTTGCGTTCTTCATCCCCTCCGTGAAATTCATGGTAAACCAAACCCCTAAGCCCGCTTGAACACCGCCGCCCTCATCGCCGCCGACAAGGCCCACCTCTGGCATCCCTTCACCCAGATGAAGGCCTGGACCGCGGACGGTCATGATCCCCTCGTCCTCGTTCACGGCAAGGGCGCGGTGCTACGTGACAGCCAGGGCCGCGAGTATCTCGACGGCAACTCCTCCATCTGGACCAACATTCACGGACACAACCATCCGAAGATCAACGCCGCCATCAAAGCCCAGCTTGACCGCGTGGCCCATGTGTCCTTTCTCGGATCAAGCAACGCGCCCGCCATCGAGTTGGCGGAGAAGCTTGTCGGGGCCGCCGGGGCCCCGCTCTCCCGCGTTTTTTATTCCGATGACGGCTCCACCGCCATTGAGGTCGCGCTGAAAATGTCGCTGCAATACTGGCAACTCACCGGCCAGCCCGGGCGGACGCGGTTTCTTGCTTTTGACAACGCCTACCACGGCGACACGGCCGGTGCATCGAGCCTCGGCGGGGTCGGCACCTTCACCAACCGCTTTGCCGCTGTTCATTTTCCTGTTCAGCATGTGTCGGACACTGCCGCGCTGAGAAACATCGATGCCAGCGAAGTGGCGGCCATCATCATTGAGCCCCTCGTGCAAGGGGCGGCCGGTATCCGGCTTTGGCCGCCGGGCATGTTGAAGCAACTGCGGACCTGGTGCGACGCCAACGGCGTGCTGCTCATTTTCGACGAAGTCCTTACCGGATTCGGCCGGACCGGAACATTGTTCGCCTTCCAGCACGAAGGCGTTACGCCTGATTTCCTCTGCCTGGCGAAAGGCCTCACCGGCGGCTACCTCCCGCTCGCCGCCACGCTCACGACGGAACGCATTTACGAAGCTTTCCTCGGGGAATACCACGAACTGAAGACCTTCTTCTACGGCCACAGCTATTGCGGCAACCCGCTTGGCTGCGCTGCCTCCCTGGCCAGCCTGCAACTTTTCGAGGAGGAGAAAACGCTGGAAACCCTTCAGCCGAAAATCGCTTTACTGGGGGAGTTGCTCGCGGACTTGAAAGAAGACCCTCACATCGCCGACATCCGCCAGTGCGGCTTCATCGCCGGGATCGAACTCCAGCGCGCCCCCGGCCAACCCTATCCGTGGCAGGAACAAACCGGTCAGCGCGTCTGCGTGGCTGCCCGCAAACACGGTCTCCTCACCCGTCCAATCCTTGACACCATTGTCCTGATGCCGCCGCTTTGCACCACGGCGGAGGAATTGCGACGCGCGGTTGGGGCTCTGCGAAAGGCCCTCGCGGATACATTCACCGCGACAGAATGAGCCGGGGCGGAATGGGCGGGCTGGCCTGGGGCCCAACGCTTGACTCGGGACAGGTGATTTTGGGAAACATCTGCCCGCCCTGTTTCAAAAAGTGGAACAGGAATTGCTCGATATTTTCAACTTCCATGATGAACCGTCCGTTTCACTTCATCCTTATCTTGCTTGCGGTTATGGCGCCGCGATTCCTTCGTGCCGACAGCCTGGAGGTTTCCGGCATCAAGAGTGAGACCATTGGCACCACCGCGGTGATTACCGGGGGCGGATCAGCGGCCAATACCACGTTCTGGTCCCTCGGGACCGTCGGTCAGTTTATCATGCTCTCTAGCAGCGGCACTTCCTACGGTCTGGAAATCACGGCGGACAGCCGATCGGGGGCTCTCCACGTTGCGACCGATTCCCTCATGGTGGCCCGGACTGTCAACAGTCAGGGGCTCACCGACAACGGCACGGTTTCCGTTTACGTCCGGCCCACGGGAACGAACGCGGTCCTCGATGCACCGGACATCCCCGACGATATTTCGGGAGCGACCAGCACTTGGACCCTTGATCTCACCTTCAGTTTCTTCGAAGTCGCGCCGGATGGCCTGGGAGGTTACAATTTCACCAGCCCTTACAGCGTGGATCTCCTCCTCACCTCCCTTGATATTGATTTCAACCAAAAGTATTTCACCAAGGACGCGAACTTTACCTCGAACATGACCTACACGCCCACCTCCATCACCGCGGCCTCGGGCGGACCGGTGGGCTACACCGGTTTCACGGCGTCCGGCGATTCGACCTTCAACAATCCGGCCTTTGCCGTGTCGTCGGGAGGAACGGGTTCTTCGTTCAGTGTTCAAATCTCCCACAACAGCATGGCACTCTACATGTTCGAGTTCCGCGATCCCAGCGAGATTGTGCCGGAACCCGGGACCGCGACTTTGGTAGGAATGGGCGTGCTTTTGCTATTGGCCCGTAACCGGCGGCGCTCCTGACCGGAACGACGATCAGGACCTTTTGGAAGGTGACGTTTTTCCCACGCGGCGCGGGCGTTCCGTGATGGCCCGGACAGCGGGATGATCCACCCGGCGTTCTGCGGTAATTGCAAAAAACTGCATCTGGCATTGGTTCGTTCGACCCAGCACCTCGAATCCGTAGCGTTCAATCGCCTCGGGTGCCACCAGGCTGGGGACATGGAGGAAGCCGATACCCTCGCTGGCCACGATTTTGGCCAAGGCTCCATCTTCAAATTCCCCGACCACCTGCGGTTCGATGCCTTGGCGGCGGAACCATTTCTCCAAATCGCGCCGCAGGGTCGTATTCTGCGTGGCGAGCAGGGCGGGGGCCTGATGAAGATTCCGGGGAAAACGCCCTTTCAGCCGGCGGGCCAGCAACGGCGCGGCGCAAAAGGTGATTCCGCTGGACCCCAACGGGTGATTAAACGTTTTCAGCTTCAGTCCCGGTGAAGCCGGTTCGTCGGCCAGGACGACATCAAGCCGGTGGGTGGCGAGCTGGACCAGCAGATCATCCAGTTTGCCTTCATGGCAGGTGACCTGAATGGCAGGTTCGTGGGTAAAGATCGGGCGCAGGATGTCGAAGCTGGTGAGCTTGGGAAACGAGTCCACGATCCCGACCTGCACCCGCAGGGATCGCACGCCGGGAAATTGCTTGCGGGCGTTGAGCAGCTCCCGGCCCAGGCCGAAAATCTCCTCCGCATAGCCGAGGATAAGATGTCCGAATTCCGTCAGGACCAGCGAGCGGGCGTTGAGCCGGAACAGGTCTTCGCCCAAGGCGGATTCGAGCAACTGGATCTGCGCGCAGATGGACGATTGGGACACATGCAGTTTCTCCGCCGCCGCGCGCAAACTGCCCTCCCGCGCCACGGTCCAGAAGTAGCGCAGATGATGGTAGTTCAGCCATTCGGGTGACGGGGACGGTTCCATTAAAACGAAGCATATATTGAATTTTGCGTATTATACAAAATATGATTTCGCCGGCAGATTGGCGTCGTCATGAAAATCCAAGTCCGGAACCTGCATCATCAGCCGTCCCTTTCCTTCACCTCCTTTCTGGAGAAGCAACTGCAAGCCCTTGGAACGCTCCGGCAAATCGATGAGGCCCGCGTCCGGCTTGAACACCACGCCGAGTCGAGTCCGCCGTTTCGCGTGGCATTGCATCTGGTGACTCCGGGTCCGGACTTCGCCGCCGAGGCGGTGGACCACACCCTCCGGGCCGCCCTGGCCAAGGTGGTCGGGGAGCTGGAGGTAAAAATCAAAGGCCGCACCGCAAACCGCAGTCCGCGGGCCCGCGGCAATCTCCAGGAACCTGCTGCGCTCCAGCCTGGATCGAAACCAGCCGCCCGCCGCTGAATCATCGGAATTCCCACATAATCTCTTATGACTGATAATATCTGGCTTTGGGTCGGTTTTAACGCGTTTGTGCTGGCCATGCTGGCGCTTGATCTGGGTGTGTTTCACCGGAAAGCCCATGTGGTGACCTTCCGCGAGTCCATCTCCTGGACGGTGGTCTGGATCACTCTCGCGCTGATCTTCAACTTCGGCATCCTCCACTTTATGGGGCCGCAGAAGGGACTGGAGTTCTTCACCGGCTACGTGATCGAAAAGTCGCTCAGTGTCGACAACGTGTTCGTTTTTGCGCTGCTCTTTTCCTACTTCGCCGTGCCGCCGATCTACCAGCACAAGGTGCTCTTTTGGGGCATCATCGGGGCGCTGATCATGAGGGCCACCATGATCTTTCTCGGGGCTGCTCTGATTGAGCAATTCACGTGGATCATCTACATCTTCGGAGCCTTCCTCATCCTCACAGGCATCAAAATGATCGTAAAGCGCGAGGAGGAGATTCATCCCGAACGCAATCCGCTGGTGCGCTGGTTCAAGAAGCTCATGCCCGTGACCAACGAGTACCGGGAAGACCGATTTTTTGTGCGCGAAAAGGGCATCCTCATGGCCACACCGCTTTTCATCGTGTTGATCATGGTCGAGTTCACCGATTTGATTTTCGCGGTGGATTCCATTCCGGCGATCTTTGCGGTGACGCGCGATCCCTTCATCGTCTACACCTCAAACGTCTTTGCCATCCTGGGCTTGCGCTCACTCTACTTTGCCCTGGCCGGCGTGATGGACAAATTCCATCTTCTCAAGATCGGCCTCGGCGTCGTGTTGACCTTTGTCGGGGTAAAAATGTTGCTCGGTCACACCGCGTGGAAGATTGACACCCACATCTCGTTGATTGTGATTGTGAGTGTGCTGGCCCTGTCGGTTGTCGCGTCCTTGGTCTGGCCGAAAAAAGCTGCTTCGCGTCTCCCTGCCCCGGCGGAAGCGCCGCCGCAGTCCTGATGACAATTGTTCTGATCGAAATCGCGGTGGTCTGCCTGTTGTTTCTGGCCAACGGGGTTTTTTCCATGAGCGAGATGGCGTTGGTGTCCTCGCGCAAGTCGCGGCTGAAACAGCTGGCTGCCGAAGGTCATGCCGGGGCGGGAGCGGCCCTGCGACTGGCCGAGGATCCGAACCGGTTCCTCTCCACCGTGCAACTGGGCATCTCGCTGATTGGCCTCCTGGCCGGAGCGTTGAGCGGGGCCACCCTGGCGAGAGTCCTGGCCGAACGATTCCGCGAATGGTCCGCACTGGCTCCCTACGCGGAGGTGCTCAGCGTCGGCGTGGTGGTGATCTTTCTGACGCTGCTCTCGGTGATTCTGGGTGAACTTGCTCCCAAACGGATCGCCTTGGCCGCGCCGGAAAAGATAGCCAGCCTGCTCGCGCCCCTGATGGAAGGGTTGAGCCGCCTGGCCCAGCCGCTCGTGCAGGCGCTGGGCGCGGCGACCGATGGATTGCTTCATCTGTGCCGCGTTCCGCCCGCTCCGCCCGCGGGCGTTTCCGAGGATGAGGTGCGCCTCCTTCTTCTCGAAGGCCGCGAGAGCGGGGTCTTTCACAAGGAGAAACCCCGCATGGTGGATTCCGTCCTGTCCTTCGACCGCCGGCCCGTGCGGGAAATCATGACGCCGCAGGCCAAACTCGTCGGGGTGAATCTGGCCGACACCCAGGAAACTCTCTGGCACAAAATCGTCGTGGCCGGACATTCCAGCTATCCGGTTTTTGATG
The DNA here is from genome assembly GCA_049317925.1 of Terrimicrobiaceae bacterium. Lineage (GTDB taxonomy): Bacteria > Verrucomicrobiota > Verrucomicrobiia > Chthoniobacterales > Terrimicrobiaceae > CAMASH01. The sequence goes on along the minus strand of JBMOHI010000049.1, from coordinate 1,254 downwards.
GAGACCGCACCCATATCTCCGGCGTGATCTCGGTCAAATCCATCTACGCGAACCTCGCCGCTGGCGCGCCCGTGCGGGTGGCTGATTTGTTGACGCCTCCGCTTTTTGTCGGCCCGGACGAGCCGGTGCTCGACGTCCTGAATAAGTTCAAGCGCACCGGTGTTCATCTGGCCGTGGTGCGCGAGGCCGATGGATCCGCCAGCGGACTGGTTACGTTGGTCGATGTGCTGGAAGCCCTGGTCGGTGATATCCCCTCGCAGGAGGAACGCCTGCGTCCCGAGGCCCGCCAGCGTGCGGACGGTTCCTGGCTGGTGGATGGAAGTTATGATTTGGATAAAATCGTCGGCCAGCTTGGCTTGGCATCGCCATCGCCATCCGCCGGGTCTGGCCTGACCCTCGCTGCCTTTGTTGGTGAAAACCTGCCGGGTCATCCACGCGAGGGTGACAGCTTCGTTCTGGCCGGCCATCGCTTTGAGATCATCGACATGGACCGCACCTCGGTGGACAAGATCCTGATCGGGCGCGAACCGGACCCGGCCTCATGACCGCCCTGGCGCAGAAGGTGACCGCTTCCGGGCCGTTTCACGCCACGATCATCGCGGTGATTCTCGGTGCGGGCGTTCTGGCGGGACTCGAGACCGATGCCTCCCTTGTCGCACGGCACGGGGATCTCCTGCGGGCCCTCGACGCCGCCGTGCTCGCCATCTTCGTGATCGAGATCGCGCTCAAGATTGCCGCGCACGGACGCCGCCCGTTCGACTATTTCCGCGAGGGGTGGAACGTCTTTGATTTTACCATCGTGGCCCTCTGTCTGCTGCCCCTCGGCGGACCCTTCGGAGCCGTCCTGCGCCTGGTCCGCACCCTGCGATTGCTGCGGCTCATCACCGCCCTGCCCCGGCTCCAACTCCTCGTCGGTGCCCTGCTGAAAAGTTTGAGCTCCATGGGCTATGTGAGTCTCCTGCTCGGGCTGATTTTTTACATTTACGCCGTCGTTGGCGTCCACTTGTTCGGTGCCGCTGCCCCACAGCATTTCGGTTCCCTTCCGGTTGCGCTCATGTCCCTGTTCCAGATGATCACCCTGGACAACTGGAGCGATCTCTTCCATTCCGTCCGCGGCACCGCACCGCTGGCCGGAGTGGTGTATTTTGTCAGCTTTATCCTGCTCGGCACCATGATCATGCTGAACCTTTTCATCGGCGTGATCATGAACAGCATGTCGGAAATGCACGTCGAGTTGGCGGAGCAAAAACAGCC
>JBMOHI010000048.1:0-10839 GCA_049317925.1 Terrimicrobiaceae bacterium | reverse complement strand
GAAATCGAGCGAACGGTAAAACGTTCCGTGGGTTCGAATCCCACCCCTTCCGCCAAATTCGCGAATGCGAATCATCAAAATTCCGGTGGGATGAGAACGCCGTTCGAGCGGAGCGCAGCGACACCAACTGCACTCAGTGCAGCCCCGCAGGGGTGAGGCGAAGCCGAATCAATCCCACCCCTTCCGCTAAATCTGCGAAGCAGATCCAGTGACCGCCCGGTTGTCGGTGAGCGGTGATTGCCGGAGCACTTTTGGCGTAGAATTGTAGAGTTTTGGGCGTTGAATCGTGGAATTACAGAGAAACGCCCCGATTTCCGCCTCCACCAATCTGCGCACATCGTGCGCTTTTAGGAACTTTGCGAATCCGGCAATTGCCATTTTTGTGCATAGAATGCTGGAATTTTTGGGTCAGGGAAATCTGGAGTTGGAGACTCGAGGCGGTGGGGATGTTTTGCCCATGAAATACATCTCGCCTCCCACCCTGTTTGGTGCGGCAATCGAATTATTGCCCCACGTTGCCGGTCGCCCGCTAGGTCAACTTGACGAGGCAGAAGAACGCGCGGCCGCCAGTTATCTTGAGCGGGAGTCTCGCAATCAATCTGGCAGTTAAGCCCAGAGCGACTCCGGCATCCCGAGTTGGCGCGAAAGGTGTGTCAGCTCGCGGATGGCATCATCTTCTTTGACGCCGGCCGCCACCATTGCCTCGAATTGCTCATGGAAAAAACATTGTGCCTCAAAAGCAGGGTATGTCACTGAAACCTGCCCTGTCGCATCCATTACTGCCTGAAGATTCGGTAGGACTGCCAGAAGAAGCTCTCGAGCGATAGCGCTCGTGCCTCCGCAGACGAAAAATGCCAGTCCTGGCGCTGTTTTGAGGATGCTCGCGGCCCACGAGCGGAAGACCGGATTGCCGCAAAGAGGCATTTCCAGACCGGCCGGCAAGCCGAGGTTCAGAGTGCCTGCCACAGGGCTTGCGCGAAATGCAGCACTGATGGCTTCGACACAGGCAGTCCCTGAACGCCAAGACACCGCGACGTCTTGCGCCGTCGCGTAGCGAAATGCTGCTCGGTTGGATTCCTTTTGGCCCACCATGAGATTTTACCAGCGGGCTAAAATTTTGGGAATAGCGGCAAGAGAGTTTGTCGTGTCGTTCTCGTGATTCAAAATAACCCCGATCAACACGCGGGTCGCGTCTTGCCATAATCATACCTTCATACTATATGCAAAAGCATGGATGGTTCCAAAGACGGCCGAACAACAGTTTTGCTCAAGAAAGATGACTACGCGGTGTTGCGCACTGCGAAACCCGAGAAAGAGACCATTTCCGATAGCGATGATCGACCGAGACATACTGTTTCCAAGCTTTTGAGAACTCGTCCATGTAGTGCTTCCGGAGGGCAAGCGCTTCGTTCAAAAGGAACGATGGGCTGATGTCCTTTAGCGATGCAATAAATCCCTTCAGCTTTAAGCGATTGGCGAAGCGAGCTGTGTAGTCGGCATCTTGGATGGCCTGGGACTCAATCCGCTCCTCGCGACTCCGGTTGCGGTCCAGCAATCGGTTCTGCGGATCGAATCAGCGGATTACCTCGCGATCACCTACACGGAGAATCTCGCCAGCACCGACGTGACCAAGCGGGTCGAGGTGTCCGGAAACCTGGTTTCGTGGACAAGCGGACCGACAGCAACCATCGAAGTCAGCAGCACCATTACAGGCACGCGGCGCACGGTAACGGTCCGGGACACCGTGCCGATCACCGCAGCGCAAAAGCGCTTCATTCGATTGAACATTTCGGCCCCATAGAAAGTTCCCCGGGAATTTCCAAGTCAGACAAGCTCCACCCCCACCGCAGCGCGAGCGTGCAACAATGGTCGCGCGTTGTGTGAATTTTTTGTTTGTTTTCTCCCCTGCTTTCTTTTTGTCGTGTGTGAGTTTTGCCTATAGGTTAAAAGCTGTTCATAAGTAGGCGCTTGTTAACCCCGAGCGATCGAGTCGCATTTTTTACCTGATTGAAATCGTGAAAATCGCCAGCCAAACCATCCCGGCTTCTGCGGGCCGCCCGGTATTTACCGTGGGCCGGTCGAAGTTCCCGCGCCTGCTCGCGTTGGTGGTGACTCTGGGGTGGGCATTGGCTGGCGTTGTCCAAGGCCAGGAAGTGGTGACCTTCGATTTTCCTGCCAAAGAGCGGCCTGCCATTCTTCCGGCCGGGTTGCGCGATTGGCCGCTGGAAACCACCGATGGGCTGTCCACGATCGAAGTGCCACTGTTGCCGTTAAATGATGAAGGGGCTCTGTTGGTGACGGTGGTGTTTGAAGATGCCGAGGGGCGGATCATCCATGCGCGCTGGACCGGAGAGGACCAGACATCGACCACCCTGGCGGAGAATCTCTCGGAAAACCTGAAAGGCTGGAATGAGCGGACGTTCGAAGTGCCTTACGATCTTCTGCAACAGCCGGGTTCGCTTTTTCTGGAGACGGATGCCGAGGTTCAGCCGGTCAAACGCGTGGCCCTGGCCTGGACGTGGCCGGCGGGGGTTCTCATGAGTCCGTCGGCCCGCACGGTGAGATTTCTCGCGAGTGCGGGGCGTCCTTTGACCGAGCAGGATGTTTCCACCCAGGCGGCGGGACCACTACCAGACGTCTGGTCGGCGGGAATCTGGAAGGCGTTTTTGCAGGAGAAGATCGAGTCCCTTGACGAGGCCCTGCAATTCACCGTGCCGATCGAAGCGGTGCCGGGGGTGGCGGTTTTCCGGGCCAAAGTTCTGGGAATTCCGCTGGATGGTTCGTTTTCCCTCTGGGTCAATGGCCACAAGATCGGGCCGTTGGTGTTCGAGATTCCGGAGTTGGCGGCGGCGGGATATTACAAGGCCGATGGAGGCGATTTGCGCTATGCCGGCTGGCGAAACGGGGCGGCGGTCATTCCGGTGTCGTTCCTTCAGGCCGGGGACAACGCCATTGTGCTTCAGGCGGAAAAAGGGGCCTACATCAAGGATGCCCTGCTCGAACTCAACTTTGAAAAAGAGGGCTCGCCTTTGACGCTGGACGCCGCGGCGGGGGCAGAGGTCCCCTCGCCCGCTGCGGACCTTGTCCCGCCCGGAAAGAAAGCCGCCGCCGGTCCCACGGTGGTGGTTGTTCCCCCGGAGCCTCTAACAGGCGGAAATTAGCCAAACTGCCGATGAACCGATTGCCGCGGCTCCGGTATTGAGGAGTCGCGCGGAAGGAAAGTTTATGATAGGCTCAGATTCCCAGTGAAAACCATGAATTCTTCCCGTTTCCGCCGCAGCCTCCGCGCCAGATCCCGCGACGCTTACACGCTGTTCGAGATCATGCTCGTTCTGGGTATCATTTCCGTCCTGGTGGGCTCGGCCATTTACCTGTTGGTCAACAACATTGACGTGGCCAAGGAGCAGCGGGTGGACACGGATTTCCAGGCCATCACCACCCAGCTCAAGACCTATGAGATGATCAATTACGTTTTCCCCACATCCGAGCAGGGCCTTGACGCCTTGGTCAAGAGGCCCACGACCGAGCCGCAGCCGAGAAAATGGAAGCGGTTGCTCGAGTCCGTGCCGCTCGATCCCTGGGGCAGTCCTTATCAGTATCGCAATCCGGGAAAAATCAATCCGCGGAGTTTCGATTTGTACTCCTGGGGCGCGGACCGCAAGGAGAGTGAAGATGATATCGTGCTGCGCAAAGACTAGGCGCGCGGGCTTCACGCTTTTGGAAGTGATGCTGGCGGTCGGGCTGTGCGCAATCCTGGCCGTGGTCTCGGTTCCGGCCATGGAAGGCTGGATGGCCGAACACCGGCTGCGCTCGCAGGCCGATGAAATGGTGAAGCTGGTCCAGAGCGTGAAGCTGGATGCGGAAAAATCCGGGCAGCGGCAACTAGTCGTTCTCCGCCGGGCCAAAGATCCCGTCCCGGAAGACCCGACCCTGCATGCCCTCACCATAAGCGGACCGGCGGTCTGGTCCCTGCGGCGCATCGGTGGCGGGGCTTGCGCCGGGATCGGGATTGATGCCCGTGGCTATGTGGATCCGGTGAGTTTGCGCGTGGCCGAGGGCGACAAGTTCATCGAATACCAGTTTGATTTTCTAACCGGACATGCCCGCGAAACGGAGGCGTCGTTTTGAAACCGCCGCAAACACCGCGGGCCTTCACGCTTTTGGAAGTGCTGCTGGCCATGGGGATCTTCGCCATTTCCGTGCTGGGCATGATGACCGCCCTCAATGACACGCTCAACGCGGCAAGCGACGCCCGCACCGGACAGCGCGTGCGGAGCGAGCTGGAAAACCGTCTGGCTGCGTTGGAGGAGGAGGACCTGCGGGAAATGGAGCGCGTGACCGAACTGAAGTCCCCGGCCATGACCGTGAAGGAGACAATCCGGCGCGAGCCGGTCATCACCCGCGGGCGCGACCAACTTGCCGGTTTCTGGCGGGTGAGTGTGAAGGCAGAATGGATGGCCGGCGGCGAACGGAACAGCGAGGAGGCCTCGATCCTTCGCTTCAAGCCATGAAACTTCCCCGCCCATCCAACCGGGGATTCTCCCTTTTTGAGATCATTCTCGCGGCCGCCATTTTTGTCCTGCTGGCCGGCGGGGTCTATTTTGCCGTTTCGACCTCGGTCCTGGCCGCGAGTGAACTCGGGCGGGAACAAATGGATGCGCGGAAACTGGGCGCCTTGGCGGATTTTTTGCGGCGGGGATTCCAAAACCTTCCCGCCCAGGCCGGCATTTCCCTGCGGGCCAAGGAGAAGGAGGCCGGGAACAGTGTCCAATTGATCATTGCCCGTGCGGCCGGAGCCTTCGCGGCGGGCGCGATGACGGCACAGGGGACGGGAGTTGTTCTCGCCACGGAACCCGATGGACGCGGGTCCAGCAGCTTCCGCGTGACGCGATTTCCCGGCCGGCTGAACGGGGACGAACGGGACCGGTATTTGGAAACCGCGTCCTGGCTGCCGCTGTTGGACGAGGTGCAATCTCTGCGCTGGCGGTTTTTCGACCGGAATTCCAAGCGGTTTTTGGAGACGTGGGACAATGAGGGCGAACGACCCGAGATGGTCGAACTGACTTTCGCCACGGTGGGAACTCCTTCGCAGACCCTGCTTTTCCGGCTGCCCCGGTTGGGTGAACCCCAAGTTGACAAGGATCAGAAGCTCCCATGAAAGCGGATTTTTCCTTTCATCGGCGGAGTCAACGCGGAGCCGCACTGGCCTTGGTGCTCTGGGCCGTGTTTGTCATGATCACCGTCGTGGTGGTGGTGATGCGGTTGGTGGATTTCGATCTCGACCTCGAGAGCCTGGCCTCCAAGCGCTTCGTCTCCCGCCAACTCGCCATGACCGGACTGGCCTACGCCATGCATCCGAAAATCCGGCGCGACGATCCGTTGCTCAACCAGACTTTTCCTGACACCACCCGCCTGGAGGTGCGGATCGTCAGCGAAGACGCGCGGCTCAACATCAACGCGCTGTTGACGGGTGACGGCAAGGCTTCGCTGCAACGGCTCTTTCAATATTGGGGTGTGCCGGAGCGCGAGGCGGCGGCGACGGCGGACTCGCTGAAGGATTGGGTGGATGAAGACGAACTGCGCAGCCTCAATGGCGCGGAGGCGGCGGACCTCGCCGGCCAGGATGTTTCCCGTCCGGAAAACCGGCCTTTCCTCAGCGTGGCGGAAATGGCGGACGTGCGCGGGATGGCCGCCGTGGAAAAAGTTAAACCGGACTGGCGGGAGTATTTTTCGGTGAAAAGCTCCGGCCGACTTGACCTGCAGGATGTGCGCGCAGATTTGCTCGAAGTCTTCGGCCGCCTCACCCGCGAGCAGGCCCTGGCTTTTGTCGCCTTCCGCAATGGACCCGATCGCAAGCCGGGAACCGGTGATGATGCGATCATCGACTCCGCGGAAAAACTCGCGGCCGTGGTTCCGCTCTCTCCGGTGCAATCGGAAGCCATTGGAGCCGGTTTCGGAGCGGGCTCGCAGCTCAAACGCATCGAGAGCAAGGGCTATTGCGGCGGCCTGAATTATCAAGTCAGCGTCGTGGCCGTGCCGGGCCAGCCGGGTTACCTTGATTGGATGGAGGGTCAATGACGCCAACAACGTATTCCGCCTTGGTTCGTCCCTGGGGCGACAAATGGCAGCTTTGGAGCAGGAACCGCAAGTCTCCCGCCTGGATGCTGGCCCGCACCGGGGAATGGAATGACCTCAAGATTCCGCCGGATGCGATTTACGCCATTCCGGCGCGGCTGACGGTGGCGTATGCGTTTTACGTTGAAGCAATCGAAGAATCCGTCGTTCGCGAAATGGCCCTGCTGGAAGTGGAAATGCGCGGCCTGGCTCCGGGGGACCGGCTGAACACGGACGCCAGCATCCGCATTCTTTCGGCGGACGAAAAACGAACCCTGGTTCTGGCCGTGATCTATCCGGGCGAATGGCCGGCGGAACTTGCCGCAGTGAATGCCGCCGCCTTCGAGGCCAGTCCGGCACTGGCCGTGCTGGGCGACAACACCCTGCACCTCTGGCGGGAGGGGAATGATCTGGTCGCCGCGGTGACTTGGAAGGGTCAACTCGTCTCGTGGGAAACCGCGCCGTGGGGTGACGATCCGCGGGACATTACGTCATGGCTCCGCTGCCTTGTGCTGCAACTGCGCGGCGATCTCGGCATCACCGAACCACTCGTTCTCAAGGAATGGACTCCGGTGTTTTCCCAAACGCCGGAGGGTTTTGTGCGTGATCGTGGTCTGGGAGAGAAGGACCTCACCGAGGGCGCGAGTCCCGCGCTGACCGATCCGGGTTCGTGGTTGCCGCAATCGCTGAGAGCCTCCGCCCGCCAGAGGCAGGAACGCGCCGTCCTGGTCAAATCCCTGCTTGCCCTGGCCGCGGTGCTGTTCGTCATCGCTTCCGGAACCATCCTGGCCTTCGCCAATTTGCGCTGGCAGGAGCGGAAGATTGACGCGGAGATCGCGCGGCTGGAGCCGGAGATTGCCCCGATCCGCGAGGCGGCCAAGCGGTGGAACCGGATCGAGGCGGCGGTGGACGAGCGGTTTTTCCCTCTGGAGATGTTGAATCTTATTGTGACGTCGCTTCCGCCCGCAGGCGTCCGGCTGACGGTCTTCGAGATGTCGCCGCAGAAGATTCTGGTTGAGGGGGAGGCCGGCAATGTCGGAACCGCGACAGAGTTTTTTAACCGGCTTCAGCAAAATGCGGGATCCGGCGGCCTCAACTGGGAAATGCCCTACCCCTCCCTCCAGGCCAACAATACCGCCCGCTTTGTCATCAACGGAACCGTCCAGGGTGCGTCCAATGAATAAACGCGAACGCATCCTCCTCGCCGTCTTCACCACCGCCCTGGTCATTGGGGCCGGCGTCATTGGTTGGAACAAGGGGTCAAAATTCTGGCGCGATCAGAAAAGCCTTCTTGTTTTGAAGCAGGACCAACTGGCGGAGACGCAACGCTGGCTGACCGAAAAAGAACACTGGCTGGCCCGCGAGCGGTGGGTGGCCGGCACGGCGCTGCCGGTTTACGAAGGCCAGCAGACAGAGGCCGCGTTTTTTCAAGCCGTCCAGGCTTCGCTGGCTGAACACAAGATCGAGATTGTCGAACAGCGGATTCAGGAAACGCAATCCGGCGGCGGGGGAGTCTCCGTGGGTCTGGATCTGGTATTGAATTCCTCGCTGGAAAACCTCATTCGATGGCTGCACGCCACCCAGCGGCCCCAGGCTTTTCGCACCTTCACCCATATCAAACTCAAAAGCGATCCCGGCAATTCCAACATCCGCACCGAAACGAGCCTTCGACAACTCTACGATTCGGCTAACATGGCACAAACCCAATGATACACCCCACCCTTCCATCCCGACGTGAACCCGCGTGGTTCCACGTCCATCTGCCGGTCCTCCTGGCGATCCTTGCCCTGGCCACGATGAACACCCTTCCGGCCCAGCAGACCAACGCGGCTCCGGCTGGCGAAATGGTCGAGATCGGCTTCCCGGGAAATCCCGTCAGCGAGGTTCTCAGTTTGTACGAAATGCTCTCGGGCAAGCGTCTGGTGCGGGATTCCAATCTCGCCGGGCCGAACCTCACAGTGATTGTGCCGGGCAAGGTCTCCAAATCCGATGCCATCGCCCTGCTGGAATCCGCGCTCTTGCTGAACGGTTACACCCTTGTTCCCGTGGATGAATCGACGGTGAAAGTGTTGGGCGCCGCCAAGTCGCCCTTGGGTGAAGGCGTGCCGCTCTACGCCGATCCGGCCTCCCTGCCGCAAGGCGAACAGGTGGTGAGTTATTTCATGCTGTTGAAATACATTTCAACCAAGGACGCCATGGCGGTCTTCGAGAAGTATGTCACGCCGCGCGCCGGCGGCAGCATCGTGCCCGTGCCCAACTCCAACGCCATTGTCATTTCGGACAACACACCCCTCATCCGGCGCCTGATTAATCTTCAGCGTTTTCTTGATGTGCCCGGGGCAAAAGTGCTGACCGAGTTTGTCTCCCTCACCAGGGCGGACGCCGAGAAGGTGGCGGAGATGGTCAACAAGCTCCTCGACCAGGAGAAAAAAGACGACGCCCAGGGATCCGGCAACGTCACGATCGAATCCACCGCCCCCGCCAACGGGGCAAATGGGGCAAATGGGGCAAATGGGGCCAATGGGGCCAACGGCGCGCAGGCTCCCGCCCCGGCCCCGGCCGGACTGACCTCGGCCACGACTTTTGTCCAGGTGGTGGCGGACGTGCGCACCAATCGCGTCCTGGTGGTGGCGGCGGAAAGCCGCATGGCCTACATCCGCAGTTTGATCCAGGAGTTGGATATGGCCGTTGCACTGGAGCAACCCCTCGAGCGGCCCCTGAAATTCGTCTCGGCCGGTGACGTGCTGCCAGTCCTTCAGTCCTTGCTGGCCGAAGGATCGAGCACGGAGAACGGCGCCAATGGCGCGAATTCCGGCAATGCCGCCCCTCCGCCTTCCCAACAACAGGTGCAGGATGATTTTGTCTCTTCCGGCGGCACCTCGCCGTCTGGCGGAGGCACGGGAAAACCTGACAAACTGACCGCCCCGCGCGAGAGTGTGGCACCGTTGGCCGTCAGTGTGGGTAAGGTGCGGATCATCGCGGATCGCAGTTCGAATAAGATCATTGTCATCGGTCCGCCCGAGAGCCGCAACAAAGCCGCCCGCGTGCTCGACATGCTCGACCAGCGGCCCAAGCAGGTCTATCTGGCCACGGTCATCGGACAGCTCACCCTTGGCAAGGATACGAACCTGGGCATCGGCTATCCGGGGTCCATCACAGGGAAACTTTATGTAGCCGGAAGCAATGGCAATGGCGCTGTGGTTACAACGGGAAGCGGCACCACCAGCAACGGCACCGTCAACAACGGCCTCGTTAATAACGGCGGGGTGGATCTGCTCCCGGGCACGGGGCAATTGATGAACACGGCTATCAACCTGGCAGCCGGTTCGCTCTCCGGGCTTTCGATTTACGGAGTCATCGCCGATTCCATTGACGTCACCCTCAATGCGTTCCAATCCAGCAACCGTTTCAAAATCATTTCCCGCCCGGTCATCTACACCGCCAACAACAAGAAAGCCGTCATAAGTTCCGGGCAGCAGGTTCCCGTGCCGGAAAACACCCTGACCTCCTCGCTGGCCGTGGGCAACCAGGGCACGTCCGTCGCATCCAACATCGGCTACAAAGACGTGGTGCTGAAGCTGGAGGTGATCCCGCTGATCAACTCGAAGGACGAGGTCACCCTCACCATCGCCCAGCAAAACGACAACGTTCTCGAGACGGTGACGATTTCCGACAATCAGGTTCCGGTGGTGGGAACACAGGAGCTGACCACCACGGTCACCGTGCCCAACAAACACACCGTTGTCATCGGCGGATTAATCACGGAGCAGGAGGAGGATGGAAGAACCGGGTTGCCCTATTTGAGTGAGATCCCGGGACTGCAGTATATTTTCGGCACCAAAACGAAAAACAAAGTGCGGCGCGAGCTGATTATTCTTATCCAGCCGCACATTGTGGATAATCCGATCGCGCAGTGGGAGGGCGACTACAACGAAAAGAATCTGAGCAGCATGGCCGGGGAGTTTTATGAGGGCGCGGTGCCCGTTCGTCCGGCTCTGCCGGTGGCGCCAGCCAGATCCGCCCCCGCGAACTGGGAACAAAACTCCGGCCGCCCCGGGCGATGAGCGAACCGACAGGCCCCTCGTCTTTGCTGATCGAAGCCTGGGCGGATGCCGCCGGCGAAGCTTCCGATCGGAAAATCCATGATCTGGCCGCGGATTTTCCCACGCTGGGAACGCGGGCATCGATTGGCCGCATCCTCGAGAGCGGCGGAATAGCCGAGGACAGCTTCTTTCGCGCGCTGGCGGAGAAATCGGGGGTGCCCTGGGCGGATACGGAGCAGCCTGTTTTTGAACCCGCCGCGCTCACGGCCCGACTGGCGTTGCGGTATCATGTCATCCCGCTCAAGAACGGCACGGAGGCTCTGACCATCGCCTGCTACGATCCATTCGATCATCTCTCACGCTCGGCCATCCGCCAGGCGGTGAAGGGCCGGGTGCGGTTCGTCCTCGCGCCGCGCTCGCTCATTCTGGCGGCCATCCGCGAGCATTACGGGGTCGGGGCGGAAACCTTCGAGGAATTGCTCGATGGCCGGGAGGAGGGCCCCGCCGATGCGGACCAGACGGAAGAAGTGAATATTCTTGATGACGATGATGCCGAGGCCTCGGTGATGAAATTCGTCAACCAGATCATCCGGGAAGCCCTCAAGGACCGCGCGACGGACATCCATGTCGAACCGATGGGCGAGGAGTTGCGCATCCGCTACCGCATTGACGGCATGCTGCG
>JBMOHI010000047.1:0-10853 GCA_049317925.1 Terrimicrobiaceae bacterium | reverse complement strand
GAGATGTCATATCAATTTTGCCCTGATGATAGGGATAGAGAGCCCGGTAGCCGCTATCAGGAATGATGGTTTTGTCCGGAGATGAGAAAACGACACTCTTGCTTTCGGGTAGCACCTGTCCGTTGCGGCCGAAATGGAAGAATCGTGCTCCTACGACGTCCTCAAGGAACATGACAACAGCGTCCCTCGTCCCGGTCCGCATTCCTGCGTCATTCCCGGTAAGCCAGATCTGACTTCCCTTGCTTTTCATCGACCACCACTGCTGATTATTCAGAGTAAGCTTTGTTGCTTCTTCTGGAGTTGGATTAGGGAACACTTTCTCTGATGCAACCACAATCTCTAAGTTTCCCGCAGCAGACGCCTCTCGCGCTATTGCGACAGATGCGCCGGTACATTTTTCAAGGATTTCTTTAAGTAAATTTGCTGCCTCAAGGGTCTTCTCAGATTCACCAGAAGGGACAACGATACCAAAGCGACCTACTCGCTCCTCGACTAAAGGGATAGGCGGGCGGTTTTCGTTTGCTTTCACCGGATGCACTAAGGCAATGGCGATCGCGATCCAACAGGTGCGGATGCATGTCATAAGGAAGGGAGCAATCTATTTTGCGCTGATGACGCAGAGCATTCCGGGCCTGACACCCGTTGGAAGATCAATGCGTTCCAGTTCAACGAAGTTGTTTGCGATGTCGAAAACCCGGATGGAGCCGCTCACGTCACTCACGTAGAGTCTGCTCCCGGCTTCTGCGAGGCCGAAGGGAACAAACCCGCTGACAATAGGCGTCGGGGACATATCAGAATAGACCCCCGGGGGGTAGCTCTCATTCTCATTAGGGCCATCTGCTGGAGCCCCTTGGTAGGAGACAAATCGCTCTCCAGACTCAGAGATCAAGACATCTACAGCGCGAGCAGACTTGGATTCTACCCAGGCTGCTGGTTGGTGAAGCGAAACAGGAACCGATTTGACGACGCTGTTCCCGAAAGAGGCTCCATAAATCGTGGAATCGCTGTGACTTAATCCCCGCATGGAATCCGATCTTTCACCCCAAGGCACACTGGTTTCCATTCGTCCATCGGTTGCGGAAAAGCATGCAAGTGTACCCTCAGCAGCCCCGATGTTTGCCCAGACGTGGTCATTTTCGTAAGCCAATCCGTATGCGGAGCGCGCCTCAGGAACGGTCCAGTCGGCGATAACATTGCCTTCACGATCCAGTTTTGATATTGTCGGGGTAGCTGTCCGGCTTGCAAATAGGGCGCCATCAGGGGCGCCGACGACATCAAAAGCGTCCAGGTCGGCAAACAGATCCAGCTGTTTGCTGGCAAGGTTGCAGGCGAAAATACGATGTTGTGCGGTGTCAACAACAAGGAGGACATCGTCCGCATGGGAAAGCGCGATGGCTTGAATCGCTAATGCAGTTGCGGCCAGACAGCGAAGAGTTCGTTGGATTTTCATTGAGAATAGCTTTCTGCACGGGAAAGTTGCGAAGAGCGAATATCGCAAACCTGCACCAGTGCTCCACCTTGCTTGCGGGAACGGTCGGCCGCGAAGGCCATAAAGTGGCTTTCCACGGATTCCGCTATCAGGAAGTCAGAGCTGGACCTGTCGCCGGTTGTCAGGATTGTTTGGAGAGTATCAACCAATCCGAAATCTCCTCCCCCATGGCTATTGTACCCGAGTTGGTTTGCTTGAACACGGACTTCCTCCGTCCCACCACCGATATGATCTGTAATGAGCACATCCCATCCGCAATTGTTCTTGTAGACCTCGCCCCCCCGGAGGCACGCCTTGGTCCCGTAAATCTCAAGGGATCTCCCATTGGCAAACGCCGTCATCGTAAAAGTTGCCGTGACTGAATTCTCGAATTCCATCTGCACGACCTGGTGATCCACCGCCGTATTGTCACAATGGTAAACACACCGGCTCCATTGACTTTGCTTGAGCCATTCCAGGGTGGCTTCGGGTTTGAGTCCATCAACGTTCAGCGTGGGAACAACATAGCTGAGCCACTGCGATTCCGACGAAAGATACTTTTGTGCATCGTAGTCGCACCGTCCGCTTTGGGGGCAGTCGAGAAAACACCCCATTGCGGCGCCGGGCGGGGCCGAATCCGGGCGGAAGTGCCGAATCCCGCCGACGCTGCTGACGGTGGAGCACCGACTACCGGCGATCCACTGCAAGATGTCCAGATCGTGACAGGATTTTGCGAGGATCATCGGTGAGGTTGCTTCTTCATTCCGCCAATGCCCGCGAACAAAGCTGTGGGCATGATGAAAAGCACCGACCCCTTCGGTTGCCTGAATGGAAACAACGGATCCGAGCCGACCCGAATCCACAATCTCCTTCACCTTTTGATAGAAGGCCGAATAGCGAAGGACATGGCAGACAACAACTTTTCTATTAAGACGCTCTGCCTCCCGCTCCACTTTTGCAACATCTTCGGCATTCGTTGCAATCGGCTTCTCCAGAAGCAAATCGTAACCGCGCCGCATGGCTGCAAGCGCCTGTGCGCAGTGCTGGTCGTCCGGGGTGGCAATGATGGCAAGATCCGCAAGCTGGGTCTCGTGAAGCAAAGCTTCAGCCGAATTAAACTCAAGAATCGATGCGTTCTCACAGATTTCCTTGATTGCGAGCCTTCTTTGCGGGTCGGGATCGGCCACTGCCACCAGGGAGAATTGATCCCCAAGAGAGGCCATCAAACTTGCATAGATCTTGGTTCTGCCTCCACAACCAATGGCAACAACCGAGGTCGGAGAACCATCTTCACCGCGAATAAACGGTTTAGTCATAACTGGACTCCACTCGCGAAGATTGATCGCAAGGCTGAAGCAAAAACAGATGTGTAGACTATGCGCGACGCTGTCTGCGGAAACCTGTCAAAAGCAACCCAACACCTGCGGCAGTCACCATCAAGTAGGTCGACGGTTCGGGAACCGTGGCGACGTATTGATACGATGTGCCAACCGACGCTCCACCGTATTGAAAGAGGAAGAACTGCGCGGTCGTATCGGCAATTACGATACTATTGAGCGAAGCGACCAGAGAGCCGTTCTGGAACGCGCTGGCCGTCGATGTGCCGGGATTGTAGCTCAGCTCCCAAAGGGCACCTGTGGCAGCAGGGGTGAATGAGGCCCCTGAGTGAGCCCCATTTGAATCAAGGACCCAGAGCTGAAGTCCGTTCCCCAGATCATTTCGGAGGTAGAGTCCACGAGAAGAGCCCCCGTAGACCATCGCCGCGCCACCGAAAAAGTTGCCATACACGTCCGATTTGAACTGCATTCCTGTGAGTATGGTCATATCGAAGGTCGCTGACGACTTGATATCGGAGCCAGAACCCCCGCCCGTCTGAACCAAGTTCCCACTTCCATCAAGAGCCGCGGTGTCGCCGGATGGGATATTCCAAAGGGAAGCACTAGAAGAAGTCGCCAGCGGACCCGCTGTACCCGTGAAGTTGTCGTAGATTACCTGCGCTTGGGATGTCGCAAGTGTGGCAGCCAGACAGATGATGAGTGTGTTGATGGTTTTCATTTGGATTTATGGTTGGTTGGGTTCTCGGTTGTCGGGAAGATTAAACACAATCCCGATAAAAATCGCCATGCGGTTTCCAGAATAAAATATGTGTTTTCTGGGATGCCAGTCATCCGGGCTGGAGGATTCCAGCGGGGATTGCAGGAGCAGGCCAGACATTCCCGTCGGTTTGCGACAGCTGGTGATGGCACAGAGATTCAACTGACGAGTTTTGACGGAGTGGACCAGTAGACCGTCAAACGTTGGCTTGGTACTCAGCGCGGTGATCATTGGCATGAAGAGCAGTTCGGCGAGGCGACTGTGGAGCAGTCTACAACATTGATTCCAGATGCCGACGCGATCTCAGAAGGTGAATTCTCAAACGAGCCTCTGCGGCGTCGGAATCGCCGCATTGGATATGCCGGAAGATGGCGCGGTGGTCGGCCAGGTTTTTCTTGATCAGCTTGGGTTCGGTATAGGTTTCAAGTGCAAACCTCACCCCGAGGCCGGGGAGCAAGCCTCGCATGATGTTCGAGAAGAGTCCGTGCCCGGCTTCTTCAACAAGGGTCAGATGAAAGGCGATATCTTTCTTGCCGAATCGAGAAAGACTACCCGTTGACCGTTCCATTTGCACGAGACAACCTTTCAGACGATCAAAAGATCGATGGGAGGCCGAGGCGGCAAGACTGCGAACGCAGAAGGTTTCGACAAGCAGACGCAGATCGAGGAGCTCAAAAAATGATGGAGCATCTTTCATGAGCTTCGAATACAGAGCCAGGGTGTCGCTTACGCCAGCCGCTCCCTGATTCGGGGCCACATAGCTCCCGCTCCCGCGCCTGCTCTCGATGAGCCCACGGGTTTTGAGCACCTGCAAAGCCTCCCGTAAGGCAGGGCGGCTAGCCCCAAATCTCGCACAGAGCTCAGCCTCGCCTGGCAACTTCGTTCCGGGCGTCCACGCAGAATCTACGATCTCACGTTCCAGAACAGTCGCGATGGCGTCCCGACGCCTGGGCTGCGGGAGGTGAGAAACCGGTGAGGAAAGAATTCTTGATTTCAATTGAGTTGTCTGACAACTTGCCGAGCATGTTGCTTTCCGGCAAGGTCATTTTTCTTTCAGGAGGGTCAACCGGGATCGGCCTGGAATGCGCAAAGGCCTATGCCAGTGAGGGTGCTGCGATCGTGCTTTGTGCCCGAGATGAAGCTGCCGCCCAGAAGGCAGCAGCAAAAGTCTCGGGTGAGCACTATGGAATTCGCTGCGATGTGGCTTCCGGCACTGAGGTGGAGGCGGCGATTGCATTCACAATTGCGAAGTTTGGCCGCCTCGATGCCATTCACAACAATGCTGGCATTGCCACGCCTTCCAAGCCGCTTCACGAAACGACTGAGGAAGAATGGGACGCCCTTCTTTCCATCAATCTCAAAAGCGTTTACTGGACGACACGGTATGGATACCAGCACCTAAAAGCCACCAAAGGCTGCATCCTCAACACCAGTAGCATGGTCGGCGTGATGGGCCAGGCATCGCACGCCGCCTACACCGGTACGAAGGGCGCGATGAACACCCTCACTAAATCGATGGCTCTGGATTATGCCTCCGATGGAGTTCGCGTTAATGCCGTCTGCCCGGCTGGAACTTGGACACCTATGTTGCGGAAGTGGGCTGCGGAGCAGGTTGATCCCTCCGGAATCGAAAAGTATCTCGATGAGATTCACCCTCTCGGATACTGCCCTGAAGGCGACGTGATCGCTGACGCCTGCGTGTTCCTCCTGAGTGACAAATCACGCTTTATTACCGGCCACATCATGCATGTCAGCGGGGGAGCAGAGATTGGTTATCGACGATAAGTTTTCGATTCATGATCACAAACGTCGACTCCAGAGATGTCCGTTTTCCTATTGCGTCCGGTCATGGCAGTGACGCGATTCATAAGGATCCAATTTACTCCTATGCAGTCACCCTCCTTCATGATGAGGCCGGCCATGTCGGCAGCGGCCTCGCCTTCACCCTCGGCGAAGGCAACGACCTTGTTTGCCAGGCGGCCGGGTTTTATGCCCAACGACTCCAAGGGCAGGACATTGAAGAGATCATGCGGGACTTTGGCCGTCTTCAACGCGAGATGGCCGACGAGCAACAGTTTCGATGGCTTGGACCGCACAAAGGGGTAGTCCAACTCGCGCTCGCTTCGGTCACAAACGCATGCTGGGATCTCTGGGCAAAAAGGCGCGGGGTCCCGCTTTGGCGGCTGCTTCTTGACCTTTCGCCGGAAGAGATTGTCGCCACGCTGGATCTCTCCTATCTGGAGGACGAGTTGCTTCCTTCCCAGGCCCTGGAGCTTCTCAGAAGAGAAAACGCCGGGCGGGCATCAAGGATGGGGATCCTTGATGCGGGCTATCCGGGGTATGACACGTCGGTCGGCTGGTTCAACTATTCGGACGAGCAGGTAAGGGAGAACTGCCGCCGCGCCTTGGATGCCGGCTTCAGCGCCATGAAATTGAAAGTCGGGGCGAAGGATGCCGAGCGTGACATCCGCCGCGCACGGATCGTTCGCGAGGTGGCGGGCCCGGACGCCCGGGTAATGGTGGATGCCAACCAGCAGTGGACTCTCCCGCAAGCTCTGGATGTGTGCGAGCGGCTCGCGGAAATCCAACCTTACTGGATTGAGGAGCCTACGCACCCCGACGACGTGCTCGGACACAAGACGCTCGCGGACGCCATCGCGCCGATCAAGATCGCGCTCGGCGAACACGTTCCCAACCGGGTGGTTTTCAAAAACTACCTCCAGGCCGGTTGCGCCGGGTTCATCCAGGTCGATGCGGTGCGCGTCGCCGGCATCAGCGAGTTTCTCGCCGTGAGCCTGTTATCGAAAAAGTTCGGCATCCCCATTGTTCCGCATGTCGGCGATATGGGGCAGATCCATCAACACCTCGTGCTCTTCAATCACGTGGCAATCAACCACCCGGTCATTTTCCTCGAGCACATCCCGCACCTAAGGGAGCATTTTGTGCATCCGGTGCACATCGAAGAGGGCGTCTATCGCACCGCGCAGGAACCCGGTGCGGGAACCGATTTGAAGCCGTGATCGATACACACCAGCACCTCATCTATCCGGAGCGCTTTGCCTACCCGTGGCTCGACCAAGTGCCCCTCCTTAAGAACTCCCCTTCCCGATTGCAGGATTACCGTATGGCAACCACCGGGACACAGGTCACCGGAACGGTTTTCATGGAAGTCGATGTCTCCTCCGCCCACTCTTCGGCCGAGGCGCGGTTCTTCTGCGATCTTTCGGAGGATCCAGCAAATAGTATATTGGGCGTCGTGGCCGCCGCCCGGCCGGAAAATGAGGCATTCGAAGAACATCTCGACCAAATCGCCCATCCTGCGCTGAGGGGAATCCGCCGCGTGCTCCACACCCAGCCGGACGAGTTGTCGCAATCGACGATCTTCCGCACGAACGTGGCCGGATTGGCGAGGCGGAATCTGACGTTCGACATGTGCTTTCTGGCGAACCAGCTCCCGATGGCGATTGAGTTGGCGGATTCCTGTCCCGATACTCGGCTCATGCTTGATCACTGCGGAGCTTCCGGTATTGCACCGGGAGGCACGGAGTCCTGGAAGGCATGTATTGCCCGACTTTCGCAGAGGCCAAACGTCTTCTGTAAGCTCTCAGGCGTGGTCTCCTGCGCCGTGGAGGAATTGGCGGGCCACGGAGACTTCTCGCCATTGTTTGATCATGTCGTTGCATGCTTCGGCGTCGAACGGATGGTCTGGGGGGGGGATTGGCCTGTCTGCAACCTGGTATCCTCGCTGGGAAGCTGGATACAAATCACTCAAAGGCTGCTGTCAGCACTCAGCGAGAGCGAACGCAGTCTGATCCTCGAAACAAATGCCCGCCGCTTTTACCAACTCAACCCCTGATTCCAACTGACCATGAACGCACATTTCACCGGGATCTTTGCGCCCGATACTGCGCCTTACGAAGCGCAAGGCCGCATTAATGGGGAGGAACGGCGGCAAATCATCCAACGGCTCGGCGGCAAGTGTGCCACGGGGCTCTATCCCAACGGAAGCACGGGGGAATCTCCCATGGCCGCGAATCTGCCTGCGAGCTTTCCATTCTTCGATCTCTGCATACTCCATGAAAAATTGAGGTCCGTTGCCAGATCAGTCCAGGCGATAGGACATCATAACTCAATTACGACTGCCTTGGAGTCGGTCGCGTCGTTCTGCGCGTCCAGTCGGAAATGTTTACCAAAAACCAATATGGAAAGGACATACAATGTTTGACCTGAAAGATAAAACGGCACTCGTTACGGGGGCGGCATCAGGCATCGGTGCGGCTATCGCCGAAACCTTTGCCCACGCGGGAGCAAAGGTCTGGGTTGCCGATCAAGACGTAGCGAATGGTAAGTCAATGGCCGAGAAGATTGATGGAACCTTTTTGTCGCTGGATGTCGCGAGCGAAGCCGATTGCCTGAGCGCGGCGCAGATGGTCGGCAAGGTGGACGTGCTGGCCAATATTGCAGGCATCGGTCATGTCGGCACTTTGCTCAACACAACAGCAGCGGATTTAGACAAGCTATTCGCCGTGAACGTGCGCGGCATATTCAACTGCTGCAGAGCGTTCGTTCCCGCCATGCTGGAATGCAGCTCAGGCAGCGTCATCAACATGGCGTCCATCGGCGGGGTTGTTGCGGTGCGTGAGCGACTCGCATACACAACCACAAAGTTTGCGGTCGTCGGGTTGACGAAGGCTCTCGCACTGGATCATTCGCATACCGGCGTTCGATTCAATTGCCTGTGCCCGGGCCGCGTCGAAACACCGTTTGTCCTGGCACGATTGAAGGAGTACCCCGACCCGGAGAAAGCGTATCGCGAGATGGCTTCGACGCAATTGAGCGGGCGAATGCTCAAACCCGAAGAAGTTGCGGCGGCGGCGCTGTATCTCGCCGCGGATGAAAGCGCGATGGTTACGGGCAGCACCATGATGCTCGATGGAGGTTGGAGCGCGGGAAAATGATTTATGAAATCATTCCAACGTTCGACTCCACGGCACGGCAACCGGACAGTTCGGCCTCACAGCTGGACGGGAACCTTTCTGCTGGATTGAAGTCGACTGGCGGAATCGCCGATAGGGCCAAGTTACTCTCGCCGCTGGTCTCGACGTCAATGCTCTGCATCGGTTTGAACGGCCGGAAACACATCGAAGAGACGGGGGCCAACCACCTGGACTCCCCTCTGATGTTCTTCGAGCCATCACCATCTTTATGAATCCGGGGCGGTGTTCAAAGTCTATCCCAGCACCTCCATGACGGTCCAAGCAGCATCTCCATTACATGTCATGCAGCCGACAGAACGCGCCATTTTCCAGCGCAACGTGCACGGCGAGGCTGCCGTTCCGGTAGTCTGCGGGGTAACGGAGAAGCAAGCAGACACGGTCGAAGTCCGCGCCATCAATCGCCAGACATTGTTGCCGGTGAATGACTGGACAACGGTCACTGCCGGCATGAAATTAGCCCTGCCCGCTGGTTGGTATCAGCTTGAATTCCGCGGCATGAGATCCGGCAACGTGGTTACAACCGGAAGAGTGGAGCGCATTGGGGTCGGCGAAGTGTTTGTGACATGTGGCCAATCAAATTCCGCCAACCACGGCATGCCGCCGCAGAAGGCGCAAGACGACCGGGTGTCGTCCTGCAACTTCGAAAATGGTTCTTGGCAGCACGGCGACGATCCGCAGCCCGGTGCGACAGGGTCCGGTGGCTCCCCGTGGGTGCTTCTCGGCGACTTGGTCGCCACGAATTACGACGTGCCTGTGGGCTTCATGTGCACAGGTGTTGGAGGTTCTGCGGCATCCTTTTGGATGCCTGATGGAGAAGGTTATCCGCGACTGAAAGAAGCCTTGCTGTTGGCCCGGACACACGGATGTCGCGCAGTGCTCTGGCACCAAGGTGAGTCGGATTCCATTTCCGGCACTCCGGCGGAGAACTATGCAAAC
This sequence comes from Terrimicrobiaceae bacterium, assembly GCA_049317925.1. Classification (GTDB taxonomy): domain Bacteria; phylum Verrucomicrobiota; class Verrucomicrobiia; order Chthoniobacterales; family Terrimicrobiaceae; genus CAMASH01. The sequence goes on along the minus strand of JBMOHI010000047.1, from coordinate 1,358 downwards.
ATGTTGAGTGAGATTATCGCGCAATCGCGCAAAGACGCCGGGTGGGATGTGCCCTGGGGCGTGGCGCTGGCATCATTCCACCCGGCACCAGAAGCCACACCCGAACGACAAGCCGCTGTGGTGGCAGGGCAACAAAAGGTCATATCGACGGTACCCTGCGTCTTTCAAGGACCTGAGACTGACAGCTTCCACGCTCGCGGCTGGCTCTGCGACGACGTTCATTTTAATGCACAGGGTCTCGCAGCGCATGCATTCGGCTGGGCGGAGGCGCTGGCACCGATCATGCAAACGCAGGCGAACGCCCAGCCATGAAACAAAGGCCGTGCAGAAGAGCGCGGCTTCTCTGCTCTATTTGCAACAAGAACCGTCTTTTCATAACGGAGCGCGGGAACGAGGTTGGACCGGTGAATCGACCGTTCCTTTTCCCGAAATGAACGGATTTCCCCCCACCCCAAAATCGGGACCGAAGACATATTCCGTCGGTACGTTGACCTACACGCTACCGGGGCTGGCGTTTTTGATGGGATGGCTGTTGTGGGGCGACTTCTGCTTCACCCTCATGGAGTCGGTGTTCCCTACTGTGCTCCCGCTCAAACTCAAGCATCTGGAGGCACCGAGTTGGGTGATTGCTCTCATCGTAACGGGGATTCCCGGATTGTTGAATGCGACGGTTTGTCCGGCAGTCAGTTTTCTAAGCGACCGCCACCGCAGTCCGATGGGGCGGCGGATTCCATTCATTGTCTTCACCATTCCGTTTCTGTGCGCGTTTTTGATATTGCTTGGCTTCGCGGGTCCGATTGCGGCGTTTCTGGCCAGACATGGGATCGTGTCTGACGCGCGATTTGCGGCCCTGATCATGTGCGGGGTGTTCACGGTGGGGTTTCAGTTTTTCAATATGTTCGTGGCCTCAGTCTATTACTACCTCTTCAACGATGTGGTGCCGCATGAATTCCTCGGACGGTTCTTGGCTGCGTTCCGGGTGGTGGGGACGCTCTCGAGCAGCCTGTTTTCGTTTTTCATTTTTCCCCATGCCGAGACGCATTTCACGGCGATCTTCACCGGGGCGGCTGTGCTCTATAGCGTAGTCTTCTATCTGATGTGCCGATACGTGAAGGAGGGTGAGTATCCGCCTCCGCCGGCGATGGTCTCGCATTCGCGGTCGCATGTGATCGACGGCATCAAAACGTTTTTCGTCGAGTCATTCTCGCAGCGATTTTATTGGCTCTTTTATGCCTGGGTCGCGTTGTCTGCCGCGGGCGGAACGATCATGGTGTTTCAAGTATTCTTCGCCCAGTCGGTCGGTCTGACGCTGACCCAGTTGGGACAGTTTTTGGGAACGGCGGGAATCGTCACGGCGG
>JBMOHI010000046.1:0-11142 GCA_049317925.1 Terrimicrobiaceae bacterium | reverse complement strand
TCGAACCGATGGGCGAGGAGTTGCGCATCCGCTACCGCATTGACGGCATGCTGCGCGAGGCTCCGATCCCGCCCAAAATCCGCCTGCTCCAGGCTTCCGTTCTCTCCCGCATCAAGATCATGGCCAATCTCGACATCGCCGAGAAACGCATGCCCCAGGACGGTCGCATCAATCTCGAACTGAACGGTCTTCCCATCGACGTGCGTGTCGCCACGATTCCTTCCGTCACGGGAGAAACCATCAGCCTCCGTCTGCTCGGGCAGGAGATTTTCGATTTCAAGCGCCTCGGGCTAGACGCGCACAGCGAGTCCATTGTGCGGGACCTGATCGCCATGCCGAACGGGATCGTGCTTTTGACCGGACCCACCGGTTGCGGAAAATCCACCAGCCTCTACACGTTTCTTTCCGCCCTCAACACCCAGGACCGCCGCATCGTCACGATTGAGGATCCGGTCGAGCACAAGCTGCCCGGCGTGGTGCAGATCGCGATCAAGCCGGAGATTGACCTGTCCTTCGCCCGCGCCCTGCGGAGCGTTCTGCGCGGCGATCCCAATGTCATCATGGTCGGCGAAATGCGCGACTATGAAACGGCCGAGATTGCCATCCGTGCGGCCCTGACCGGACACTTGGTTTTCAGCACGCTGCACACCAACGATTCGGTCGGCGGCATCACCCGTCTGCTCGACATGGGAGTGGAGCCATTTTTAGTGGGCTCGTCGGTGCGGGCCTTCATTGCCCAGCGATTGGTCCGCCGCCTCTGCCCGGTCTGCCGTAAGCCTGACGAACAGTCCCTCGACTTCCTGCGCGACAGCGGGGTGTCGATTCCCGAATCCGCCACGATCTACGGCCCCGAGGGCTGCGACCAATGCCGCCGAACCGGCTATCAGGGACGGACGGCCATTTACGAAATCTGCCGCGTCAGTCCCGGCCTGCAGAACATGATCCAGCACAAGGGATCAACTTCCCTGCTGCGGGCCAAGGCGGTGGAGGAAGGCATGATCCCGCTGCGGCTCAACGGGTGGAACCGGGTCTTTGAGGGCGGCACGTCGGTCGAGGAGGTTCTGCGTGTAACCGCCGCCGATCTGGAGGCTCTCGACGAATAGGCATGTCGGCGTTTGTCTATAAAGCGATGGACGGAACAGGGGTTGTGTCCGGAGGCGAGATTGAAGCGCGGTCGCGCGAGGAGGCGTATCGCAAACTCCTCGATAAAAAGCTGCGACCCGTGCAAATCACCGCGGCCAACCAGGCCCCCGCGGCGGACAAGGGTTCGATGCAGCGGCCTCAGGTTCGATTGAATGCCACGCGGTTGCTGCAGTTCACCGAGGAACTGGCCGACTTGCTCGAGTCCGGCCTGCAATTGGAACCGGCCTTGCGCGTCATCGAGAACCGCGAGGAACGGTCGCCCATCAAACCGGTGGCGGCGTTCCTGCGGCAACAGATCCGTGAGGGGAAGAATTTTTCCACCGCGCTGCGGGAATGCCGCGGTTCGTTTTCGGAACTCTACGTCAACATGATTGCCGCGGCCGAGGCGGCCGGCGCCCTTGAGAACATCCTGCGTCGTCAGGCCCAGCACACCGCCATCCTCATCGAGCTGAAAAAGCGGGTGTCCATGGCCTTGATCTATCCCGCCATCGTCTTCGTGACCGGCATCGTTCTGCTTTGCATCTTCATGATGTTCCTCCTGCCCAAGCTCGTGACCGTGCTCAACAAGACCGGCCGCGAGCTTCCCCTGGTGACCAAACTGCTCATCGGGGCCAGCGAGTTTTTGGGTCACTATTGGTGGGCCCTGCTGCTCGCCGCCGGCACGATTTTTCTCGCCCACAAGTTGTGGGTCTCCACCGCCGAGGGGCGGAAGGTCTGGGATCGCGTCAAGCTGCGCATCCCACTGGTCGGACCGATCCTGAAGCAACAGTTTCTCGCCCAGTTCCTGCAAACCCTTTCCACCCTGCTGGTCAATGGCGTGGCTCTCTTGAACGCGCTCCTCCTCATGCGCAATGCCACGGCCAACACCCACATCAAAAAGATACTCGAGACGCTTTCCCATCAAGTCGGCGAAGGGGTTTCGTTGTCGCGGTGCATGAAAAAGAGCGGATTTTTTCCCATGGTCCTGATCGACATCGTCGCCGTCGGCGAGCAGTCCGGCAAAATCGGCGCGGCCCTCCAACGCGGCGCGGCCCGCTACGACAAGGAATTCAATGCCAAAATCCAGCGGCTCACCATCCTGATCCAGCCCGTGACCATTCTCTTCGTGGCTCTCTTTGTCGGAGTGATTGCCTACTCGATGATCACCGGCATTCTGACCACCGTCTCCGGTCTGCGCATGCGCTGACGCGCGCCGGTTCAGGTCGTGAAGAGCGCGCCTTCCGCTTCGCGGGCGTGGCGAAACCCGGCCAGGGGCTTTTGCTCCGCGAGGCCTTTGGACAGCGCGAGGTAATGAAACTGCGTTCCCATGCTTTCCGGATGGAGCAGGGTTTGCAGGCCGCGCAGCATTTTTTGTGCGGCGATGTCGGGTGGACCGTCGAGCGACTTAAGCAGGCTCTCCGAGGCTCCGACCAGAAAGTGATGCTGGTCGGTAAAACCCTCGATCCGGAATCCGTTCTCCCGCGCCGCCGCCGCCAGTGCGGTGAAATCCACGTGGGCCGTGATATCCTTTTGCCCGGGTTCCTCCAGCGGCCGCGCATCGCGGCGATGGGCCTGATAGCACGAAAACGTTCCCTCGCGGCGATGTGGAGCCAGAAGTTGGGCTCGCGGAAAGCCGTAATCGACGGCCAGAACGTAGCCGGTTCGCAGTTTTTCACCGAGGGTGTGCAGCCAACCCCGCACCGCGGGCCGGACTTCCGCCAAGGTACCCGCGGGCCGGGTGGGAAAAGTGCGCAGGTCGTCCTCCAGCGACGGGGATGGGGCCGCCGGAACGAAGGCGAAGGCTCCATCGCGTGCCGTGACGAAGAGCTCCTCCCAGGCGCTCCCGTTCGATTGCACGAGATGGAAGGGGAGGGCATCCAACAGTTCGTTGGAGAAATGCACGCCCTCGAAAACGGGCAATGATTCCACCTTCTCCACCCATCGCACCCGGTCGCCTTGGTTGCGCAATTTTTCCTGCTGCATTTCGCGCAGCGGCGCGGCGGGTTCGACGATCCAGTACGTGAGCGGAATCTCTGCAAGCGCCGTCAGCACATCCTCCGCGAATTGTCCGTCGTTGGCGCCTTGTTCCACCAGGCAAAACTCTGCGGGCTGTCCGAGGTGATGCCACATTTCGCGGAACTGCGCGGCCAGCACGCGGCCGAAGACGGACCCGACGCTGACGTTGGTGTAAAAATCGCCGCCGCGTCCGATTTTCGCCCGGCCGGAGGCGTAGTAGCCGAGCCGCGGATGATAGAGCGCCAGCTCCATGAACCGCGCGAAGGTCAGCGGTCCGCCGTCCGCGATCCCGGCGGCGATCAGTTCACTGAGGCCGGGTGACTTCGCGGACATAGACGTTCACCTGGCCGTCGGCCCCTTTGCGAACGTCGGTGATGAGGAAAGGCCGCCGCGAATCGCGGGAAAAGGTCGAGCCTTCCGAGGGCGGAGGATTGCCCGAGGGAAATTCGACAATGACGCGGGTGCTGCCGGTTTTTCCTCCCAGGCCGAGATTTTCGGCGATGGCGCCCTGCGAACGCAGCACGGCGCGGTTTTGACCCGATGCGGTGACGACGAAGTTGCCTTGGAGGTAGACGTGCTCACCCGCGACGCCCTGACCCGCCAGCCCCGGCATGTCGGGGACATTAAGCAGACGGCCGCGCGGCATTTGTCCTGGCGAGTAAATGAGCCAGTTTCCGCCCGCGGTGTTGGCGATCGATCCGCCCGGGTCTGGCGAGGGTGAGACGAAAGGTTGGAGCGGCGGGGGCGAAGGGTTGGCCGCGGCCACGGGGAGCGGATTGACCGGTTGGGCCGGCAGGACCGGTGCGTCCGGGGGCAAGGGCGTGGGGGCAGGAGGGGCGGAACCGCCGCCCACAGGTTTGGGACGCTCGACCCGCACCAGTTGGGCCATGGGTTTCTTGGGAACGTCCTCGCCATTGGCGGAGTTCAAGCCCGCGCGCAACTGATAGGAGGAGAGTTTTTCCCAGGCCGCCGCGACGGCCGCCGCGTTCAAAACCGGCAGCCCGGCGGCCGCGTTGACGCGCAGCGGAGGTTCGAGCGAAAACGTGCCCGGGCCGGTGCTGGCGGCGTAGTTGCCATACAAGAGCGGCACGGCGGTGAATTGCAGGCGTCCGTCTTCGAGACGGCGGACGTTGACCACGGCGGAAAGATCGACGGATTTATCGAGCCGCAGATCGAGTCCGGTCAGCAACATGCGTTGCAGGATGGGCACGACGCGTTTGTCCGCGGTGAAAACCTGTTCGAGCAGCACGTGGGGAAAATCGGTGGACTGAGCCAGGGCCACGACGCCGGAGGTGTAGAAGTTTTCATCGTTCAATTCGTAGGAATCGAGGATGTTGAAAGAGCCCACCACATAGGGGACAAGGTCCTGGGTGAGCTTGTAATTGCGGAGATAATTTCTGAGCAGAACTTCGCTGGCCTGGGCAAGCTCGCGGTTGCTCATCTTGTTGTAGCGGTCCCACAATTTGGCGGCATTGAGAAAGTCACCCCGCGGAGCGGCGGTCAATTCAAAGCGTTTGGGCGGCTCCAGTTTCTTGAGCTTGGAAAGGATGCTGTAGCTCAGCGCCTTCTCGGGATGGCCGAAGATGTAAAAGCTGAAGATCCAGCAGGCGATGGCGAAGGCGGTGAGCAGGAGAATGACAATCGTCCAAAGGAAGAGATTGCCGCTCTTGCGGGGGCCGCCGTCGTCCCCGTGCAGGGAAAGCTCGGACGCGCGCGTGCGCGCTTCGAGTTTTCGTGCTTTGGGTTCGGCCATAAATCAGTGGATGCAGTCAGCGGCTAAGAGCGCGAAGGGGCCGCGGGCTCAAACGATGTGCCACACCCGCAACTCCGGACCGCGTTCGGGTTGTTTACCCGAAATCCCGCGCCAGACAAGCCATCTTCGTAATCGATCACGCAGCCATCCAAATTGGCCACGCTGCCGGACTCCACGTAGAGCCGGGCCCCGTCCCGTTCGATGGTGACATCGTCCGCCTCCGACGCACCAATGCTCATGGCATACTGCAGTCCGGCGCAGCCTCCCCGCTCCACTGCCAACCGCAGGCCGGTGCTCCCGGCGTCGAGGTTTTTCTCCCGCACGAGGACATGGAGTTGCGCGGCGGCGTTGGCGGAGAGTTCGATCACATCCTTTTCTTATGAATGAATCCGTGCGAAGTCAAATGGCTCCAATCCATCCGACATGGGAAAAATCCGCGTTCTATCCGATGAAACCGCCAGCCAGGTCGCGGCGGGCGAAGTGGTGGAACGTCCGGCTTCCCTGGTGAAAGAGCTGGTGGAGAACAGCCTCGATGCCGGGGCGACGCGGGTCTGGATCGATTTCGCCCGCGGCGGATCGCGGCTGGTCTCTGTGCGCGACGACGGTTGCGGGATGGACCGTGAGGATGCCCTGCTCTGTCTGGAGCGCCACGCCACCAGTAAAATCCGCGTCGGCACCGACCTCGAACACGTCCGCACGATGGGCTTCCGCGGCGAAGCGCTGCCGAGCATCGCCAGCGTTTCCCGCTTCCGTCTCGTGACCCGCGAGCCCGCGGCCGAGTCCGGCACCGAGGTGGTGGTGGCCGGTGGCAAGGTCGAGAGCGTGCGGGAAACCGGCGTGCCGCCGGGGACCCAGGTCGAGGTGAAGGAACTCTTTTACAACCTGCCCGCCCGGCGGAAGTTCTTGCGCGGCGAGGAAACGGAGTCCGCCCACATCATTCACGGACTGGAGGGCATGGCTCTGGCCAGTCCGGGTGTGGCTTTTGAGTGCCGCCGGGATGGCCGCGACGCGCTGTCGCTTCCCCGTGCGGAGAATCTGGCCGTGCGCATCCGGGATTTGTTTGGTGCGGAGCATCTGGCCCGGTTGATCGAAATGGAACCGGTTCAGGGCGAGGGCTTCCGCCTCGGCGGATTCCTGGCCCGGCCCGGACAGGGACGCCGCGACCGGCTGCAGCAGTTCGTCATTCTCAACGGGCGCCCGATTCATTGCCCGGCTGTGCAGCAGCCGCTGCGTGAGGCCTATGCCGAGGCGCTGGAGCGCGGACTGCATCCGCTTTGCGTCCTGCTCATTGAGATGGATGCGGAACTGGTGGACTGCAACGTCCATCCAGCCAAACGCGAAGTGCGTCTGCGTCAGCCGGATGTCCTGCGTCGGGCCATCTTCGACGCGGCGAAATCCGTCATCGCGCGGGCCCGGCAGGAATTGGTGCGGCCGGTTCTTGATGCCGGTCCACCGCCACCAGCCCCGGTTTTTCACCGGGAGAATCCGCAGCAAAATCTGACGCTGGAAAAAGCCGCGCCGCCGGCTATTGAAGCCCCCGCATCCCCGGCGGAGCCCGATCCCGCCGACCAGTTCCGCTTCCTCGGTTTGGTTGGTGGGGATTATCTCGTTCTGGAGGGTGAGGAGGGGATGGTGCTGCTCGATGCGCGGGCCGCAGCAGAACGCATCCTTTTTGAATCGCTCATGCGCCAGATTGACCAAGGCGAAGTTCCCAGTCAGCAACTTCTGATTTCCGAAGTCATCGAGTTGCCCGCCCGCGAACATGCCTGGGTGGCGGATCATCTCGACGATTTGCGGGCCGCCGGATTTCTGGTGGATCCCTTCGGCGGAAGCACGTTGAAGATCGAGGGATTGCCCGCATCCGCGGCGGGCTGGGAACCGGGCCCGCTCTTGCATGAAATTGTCTCGGCCGTGCGCGCGTCCGGCAAGTTGGTGCGCGGACGCGGGGTGCGCGAAGCCGTGGTGCGTTCCGTTGCCCGGTTGGCGGCGGAGGAAAAATTTTCCGGCGATGAAAATCGCGCCCGCCGTTTGGTCAGAGAGTTGCTGCGCTGCGAACTGCCCTACGCCAGCCCGTCCGGGCGTCCGACCATGATTCAGTATTCCTTCGCGGAACTGGACCGGAAGTTCGGGCGGAGCGGCTAAACCCGTGCCTGCCCGCCATTGCCACGTCCGGCCGGTTATGAAATACTAACTGCGTGATTGAAGGCCTGCGTATCGAACCCGCCACTTTGGACGATCTCCCGGAGTTGTCCGAGATGCTCTTTGAGCTCTTTTCCCAAGAGCAGGATTTTGTGCCCAACCGCGAGACACAAAAGCGCGGCCTGCGGCTGATTTTGGAGGATCCCTCGCGCGGACGAATCTTTGTTTTGCGCAGCCCGAACAAGATCATCGGTATGATCAATCTGCTGATCACCATCAGCACGGCCGAGGGCGGCTTTGTCCTGATCCTGGAGGATCTGATCATCGACCGCGCCCATCGCGGCCAGGGCTTCGGAACGAAGTTGCTCAATTACGCCATCGAGTTCGCCAAAAAGAAAAACTTCCTCCGCATCACACTGCTGACCGACCAGCCGGACGAGCCGCAGAAACACTTCTATTTGAAAAACGGCTTCGTTCAGAGCGCGATGGTGCCGATGCGGATGTATTTTCGCGGGGATGAATCCTGAGCCGGTGGGCCACCTCGGATTTGCCCGGGTTGATCTCGAGCGGGCGGCGAGATGCGGTCGTCCCGAAGTGATCTATTGTCCGGGTAAATTGCCCGGCGAGGTGGCGGCCATCGCACAGGAACTCCACAAGAACGACCAGGCTGTGCTGGCCACGCGGGCCGATGCCGCGCAATTCGAAGCGGTGAGGAGTCTCTTGCCGGAGGCGGTTTTTCACGAACGCGCCCGCTGCATCACCGTGGGCCACCGTCCGGCTGCCACCGGAAAATGGAAGGCCGGAGTGTTGTGCGCGGGGACGACGGATTTGCCCGTGGCCGAGGAGGCGATTGTTTCGTTGGAGAGTTTCGGGCATGACGTCGAGCGGATTTTTGACGTGGGGGTGGCGGGCCTGCATCGCCTGCTGCGGGAGGTGGATCGCATCCGCTCCTGCGGAGTCCTGATCGTAGTGGCAGGGATGGAAGGAGCCCTGCCCAGCGCGGTGGCGGGCCTGGTCGACAAACCGGTCATTGCCGTGCCGACCAGCGTCGGCTACGGCGCGAGCTTCGGCGGATTGTCCGCCCTGCTCGGCATGTTGAACTCTTGCGGCAGCGGGGTGACGGTGGTCAATATCGACAATGGTTTCGGCGCGGCCTGCGCCGCCGATAACATCCTGCGTCTTGCGGCAGCCTGAGCGAAAGCAAAGCTTGCCACCTGCGGCGGAATCCTCCATTTCCCTTGGCTGTTCTTATGAAAAAACTCCCGTTTCTTTTCGCGTTTTTGGCCCTCACTATCCTGACTGGTTGCGGGAAAAGCAGCGGGCCGTCGGTTAAGATCGGCCTCAACACAGAACTCACCGGTGAGATGCCCGCCGTGGGGGCCTCTTCGCAAAATGCGGCCAAGCTCTTCGTGGACCAACTTAACGCCGCCGGTGGCGTGAAGGTCGCCGACAAATCCATCCCGATCGACCTCATCGTCGGCGACAACGGGGCCAAAGCCGATCAGGCCGCCGCCGTGGCCCAGCGCCTCATCACACAGGATGAAGTCGTGGCCATGATCGGTCCCGATGCCAGCGTGTGTGCCATTCCCGCCGCCGACATCGCCGAGGCCGCCAAGTGCGCCATGATTTCCCCGTGGTCCACCAATCCCAAGACCACGCTCGATCCGAACTCCGGCAAGCCCAAGGAATACGTCTTCCGCGCCTGCTTCATCGACACCTTCCAAGCCGGCGTGCTGGCCAAGTTCGTCCTGAACAACCTCAAGGCCAAAACCGCTGCCGTCCTCTACGACAGTTCCTCCGAGGCGCCCAATGGCCAGGCCACCCTCTTCAAGGAAGTCTTCGAGAAAAACGGCGGCCAGATTGTCGGCTTCGAGACATACACCACGGGCGACAAGGATTTCTCCGCCCAGCTCACAAAAATCAAGGCCACCAATCCCGACGTCATCTTCCTCCCCGCCTACTACAACGACGTGCCGCTTATCGCGCAGCAGGCCCGCAGCCTCGGCATCACCGCGCAGTTTGTCGGCAGTGATGCCTGGAGTTCACCCGAATTGATCAAACTCGGCGGCACCGCCATCGAAGGTTCGTTCTTCTGCAACCACTACTCGACCGAAATCGCCACGCCGATCGCGCAGAAGTTCATGGCCGACTACAAAGCCAAATACGGCCAGGAGCCCGACGACGTCGCCGCCCTCACTTACGACGCCTTCGGTTTGCTCGTCCAGGCCATCACCGATGCCGGCAAGCTCGATCGCCAGGCGATCCGTGACGCCCTCGCCAAGATTCCGAAGTACGACGGCATCACCGGCACCATGCAATTCCAGCCCGGCAGCGGCGATCCGATCAAGAGCGCCGTCATTCTGCAGATCAAGGACGGCAAGTTCGTCTGGGTGGCCAACGCGCAACCCTGATTCCCTCTTTTTTCACCATGAAGGACGTGAAGGGTCGTGAAGAAAGATCTCTCTTCATGAGCTTCATGCTCTTTACGGTTTTCTAAGATCGGATGCTCGACCACGTTCTCTACCTCGCGCAGCAGACCATCAACGCCCTGCAACAGGGTTCGATCTACGCCCTGATCGCACTGGGCTACACCATGGTCTATGGCGTGTTGACCATGATCAATTTCGCTCACGGCGATTTGTTCATGTTGGGGGCCTTCGCCTGCATGTTGCTGGCCGGTGTCCTCACTCCGGTCATGGCCGGGTTTCCTCCGGTGCTGATCTTCATCGTCATTTTGCTGTTGGTCATGGTCATTATCGGCGTGCTCGGCGCGTCCATCGAACGAATCGCCTACCGCCCGCTGCGCTCGGCACCGCGTGTTTCCGCCATCATCACCGCCCTCGGTTGTGGTCTGCTAATCGAAAACCTGACCCTCGTCGTTTTTCCGTACTCGAAGTCGATGCCCGTGCTTTTCACGAACACGACGTTTGAGCTGGTTAAGATTCCCAATCCGCAGGACGCGGATTCTCCGCTTACGCTCACCATCACCGCCCTGCAGATCATCATCATCTGTGTTTCGCTCGCCCTCATGATCGCGCTGGATTTTCTCATCCGCAAAACGCGCTACGGCATGGCCATGCGTGCCATTTCGTTCGATGCGCGCACCGTTCCGCTGATGGGTATTCCGGTTGACCGCATCATATCCATGACCTTTCTCATCGGAGCCGGCCTCGGTGGTGCGGCCGGCATGCTTTACGGACTCGCGTATCCCGTCATCGCGCCCAGCATGGGCATTCTGGTCGGCTGGAAGGCCTTCATTGCCGCCGTCGTCGGCGGCATCGGCAGCATCCGCGGCGCGGTCCTGGGCGGTTTCATTCTCGGTGCGGTGGAAGTGATTGCGGTGGTGGTTTTCGATTCGTCCTACCGCGATCTGATTTCCTATTCGTTGCTGCTGGTCATCCTCATTTTCAAACCCTACGGCCTGCTGGGTCAGGCTCCGAATCAGAAGGTGTGAGCGCTTTTCTTTCGCAACTCGCCCGCAATCGCTGGATCCTTGCGGCCTTGGTCGTGATCGGCTTTGCCGTCACGTTCCTGCCCGTTTTCAGCGGCTACACGAAGATCATCCTCATCACGATCGGGATTAACATCATCCTCTGTGTCAGCCTGAACCTGGTGAACGGCTACATGGGGGAATTCTCCGTGGGCCATGCAGGCTTCATGAGTCTCGGCGCCTATACCGCCGCCGTTTTCACCACAAAATGGCTGCCCGACATTCCCGCACTGTTTCCTGTGGCGGTGGTCTTCGGCGGTGCCATGGCGGCCCTGATCGGCTTTCTGCTGGCCCTGCTTTCGTTCAAGACCCGCGGCGATTACCTCGCCATCATCACCCTCGCCTTTCTCATGATCGTGAAATCGGCGTGGGAAAACATCCCTTACGTCGGCGGTCCCGCCGGACTGCTCGGGGTGGACAAATACACCACGCTGCCATGGACGTTTTTCTGGGTCGTGGTCACCATGGTCGTCATCCGCAATCTCGTGTATTCGAAATTCGGACGCGCCATCATTGCGATTCGCGAAGACGAAATTGCCGCCAACGCCATGGGCGTACGCATCCGCGAAGCCAAGATCCTCGCTTTTGTCGTGTCCTCATTCTTCGGCGGAGTGGCCGGCGC
>JBMOHI010000045.1:0-11338 GCA_049317925.1 Terrimicrobiaceae bacterium | reverse complement strand
CCATGCCGCAACTCCGGGAGTTCATCGGTCCGCCCGTGGCCGTGATGTTTGCCCGAATCTGGCCGGACTTACCGCCGGAACTGATGGCCGGATTGCTGGCGGAATTCCGGGCCCACTACGACGGAGAGGGATGCCTGAATTCCCGGACTTATTCCGAAGTCCCGGAGGTGCTGGAACGACTCAGCGGCGCGGGGATGTTCTTGTTCGTTTTGACGAACAAACCCATCCGCCCGACGCGGGCCATTCTCGCCCATGTGGGTCTGGCCGGGCTGTTCCGCGAAGTGGTCACCCCGGATTTTACGGACCCGCCCTTTCGCACGAAATCGGAAGGAGCGAAATGGCTCCGAGCGAACCACAGCCTTGATCCCGCTTCCACCGTGGTGGTGGGTGATGGAATGGATGATGCGGAGGCGGCCGAGGCCTGTGGCTTTGAGTTTTTGGCCATCCGCTATGGGTACGGACGCGCTCACGAAACGAAGAAGATCAGGCCCCTCGCCGTCTTAGAAAAGTTTTCCGATATGGAGAACGTTCTGCTTTAACCCAGTTCACACTTATGATCCACCGTGACTTTTTCGAAGAACTTTTTGTCCTTGAGATGGCAAACAACCATTGGGGAAGCGTGGAGCGCGGGCTCAAGATTATCGCGGATTTTTCCAAGGTTGTCCGTTTCAATAACGTGCGCGCCGCCATCAAAATCCAGCTTCGCGATGTGGACAATTTCATTCACCGGGATTTCCGAAGCCGCTCCGATATTCGCTACATTAAGAAGACGGTGGACACACAATTGCCACGGGAGGCCTTTACGCGCCTGATCGAAGCCATCCGCAAAAGCGGCTGCCTCCCCAGCGCGACCCCATTCGACGAATCCTCGGTGGACCTTTGCGAGGAATTGGAGATTCCCCTGATCAAGATCGCCAGTTCGGACATCAACGACTGGTTCCTGATCGAAAGAATTGCCCAGACGCGCAAGCCGGTCATCGCGTCCAGCGGGGGATCGTCGCTGAAGGACACCGACGACCTGGTCACGTTTTTCGCCAATCGGAATGTTCCCCTGGCGCTCAACCACTGCGTTTCCCTCTATCCCACGGAGGATCGCGATCTGCAAATGAACCAGATCGATTTTCTCAGGCAGCGGTATCCCCACAATACGATTGGGTTTTCCACCCACGAATACCATGATTGGGAGACCAGCATGGCCATTGCCTATGGGAAAGGTGCCCGGACATTTGAACGCCACATCGATATTGAGGCGGACGGAATTCCGGTCTCACCCTATTGCTCGCAGCCTCATCAGGCCGACACATGGTTCAAGGCTTTTCGCAGGGTTAAATCGATGTGCGGTCATCCCGGAACCCTCAAACGAACACCACCTCCCGAAGAGATCAAATATCTTGATGGCCTTGTGCGCGGGGTCTACGTGCGCCGGGATTTGCCGCAGGGAGCGGCCATCTCGGAAGACGATCTCTATCTGGCCATTCCCTTGCAAAAAGGCCAGGCCTCGTGTCGCGAGATCATGCGCGGCCAGGTGCTGCTGGCCGATGTGCGGAAAGATGCGCCCCTCATGATCGATCAAATCGACAGCCCCTATGCCTATGATGAGGAGTTGAAGCGGATGATTTTTGAAAGGGGAATCTGAGTTATGCCCCGTTTCAGCGTCATCTCAGGAACCTTCAACGAAAGGGAGAACGTCGAGGAGTTCGTCACGCGAGTTGCCGCGATGTTCACCAGCCTGGGAGAGGCGGACTACGAATTGATCATCATTGATAACGCCTCGACCGACGGCACCCCGGAACGGCTAAGATCCCTTGCAGCCAAAGATCCGCGGATCAAAGTCATCCTCAACACCCGGAATTTCGGACACATCCGTTCACCGTTTCACGCCCTCCTCCAGACGACGGGAGATGCGGTGATTTGCCTGGCCTCCGACCTGCAGGATCCGCCCGAAATGATCCCCGCGATGGTTGCGAAGTGGCAGGCAGGCGCGAAGGCTGTGGTCTGCGTCAAGGAATCGGAGGAAAGCGCCCCGCTGTTTGCCTTGATCCGGCGCACCTACTACCGAATCGTCCACACGCTGGCCGACACGGAAATCATCGAAAATTTCACCGGCTTTGGACTCTATGACCGGGCGGTTGTTGACTACTGCCGGAATGCCGATGATCCCTATCCGTATTTCCGCGGCATGATTTCCGAAATCGGATTTCCGGTGGAGCAGATTCCCTATCAGAAACCCGGACGTAAACGCGGGGTCACGAAGAACAATTTTTACACCTTGTACGATCTGGCCATGCTGGGGATCACCAACCATTCCAAGGTACCCCTGCGGCTGGCCACCATGGTGGGATTTGCCATGTCGTTGCTCAGCCTGATTGTCGGTCTGGTCTATCTGTTGTACAAATTGCTTTTCTGGCAAAGTTTTCCCCTCGGCATGGCTCCGGTCGTGATCGGCCTCTTTCTTTTTTGCTCGGTGCAGTTGTTTTTCATTGGCATTCTCGGGGAGTATATCGGAGCCATTCATACGCACGTGGCGAAACGACCTTTGGTGGTTGAGAAAGAGCGGATCAATTTTTAAGCCGTGTTGAAACCACGGTTCCTCCTGCAAAGCCTCGCCTCCGTTGTCTTGCTGGCCTTTTTGTTGAGCCGGATCGAGTGGAGAGCCTTGGGGGAAATCTGGCAGCAGGTGAATCTTCCCTTGGCTCTGACGGCTTCCCTCCTGACGTTTCTCCTGATCTTTTTGCTGGCGGTCCGCTGGCGGATTTTTCTGACCCAGCAAGGCATCGACATGCCGCTTTCGTCCGTCTTGAAACTCACCTGGACCGGACAGTTTTTTAACTCCTTTCTCCCGGGCAGCACCGGCGGCGACTTCTCAAAACTTTATCAGGTCTGCCGGCGGAATCCCGACCGCAAGACCCGGGCCGCAGTCACCGTTCTGCTGGATCGCCTCTCGGCCCTGGCGGCCATGGTGGTCCTGGCAATCTGTTCCTGGGTGCTCGGCCCCTCTTGGAAAATCCTGCATTCAGGATTGATTTCCCTCAAGCCGCTAAACTGGATGCTCATTTCGCTTCTGATACTTGCCCTCAGCGTTGTTTTCGCGTGGCTGGTCCGTCGTTTCGGGTCGGAGCCCTGGCGGCAGCAAGGGGAGCGATTGCGAACGGCTCTGAGCACGGGCTTCCAATGCAACGCCGGGACGATGGCCGCGCTGTTCCTTGCCTTTGTGATTCATTTCGTAAACTTCACCATCTTCTTTCTCTTTGCCCGGGCGCTCGGAATGTCGCTGACGTTCTGGCAGGTTCTTCTCATTTTGCCCGTGGTGTTCCTGCTCTTGCTCCTGCCGGTGACGGTAAATGGCCATGGCCTGCGCGAAGTGCTGCTGATTTTTTATTTCACACAATTCGGCGTCCATCTGGCCGGGGGCCAGCCGGCCGGCATTGCGGAAATCGTCATTTCTCTCACGCTACTCTGCGTGGCCAATGATCTGCTATGGAGCCTGCCGGGCGGGCTTCTCGGCCTGATCCCCTTCCGACCGGATCGGACCTGACGGAAGAGGCGGCTGTTCTGGTTTTCGGCGGATAGTGCACATCAGAACGCCGTTTCTCCGGATTTCGGTCTCGAGCGGCGCATCGGGAAAATTCTTCCACATGCCATAGCGGGGGATGGCCACCGTGTAATCCAAATCGGCGGGAAAGGGGTCATCGCCCGAGAGTCCTAGAAAAATTCCGATTCTGGTTCCCTTGTCCGCATAGTAAGAGAAGCAGGGAATGGAGAGAGCATTGGCACCGACGAGCACGGTGGGAGGCGGTGCTCCCGGTGTCTGCCGGTCATGCAATATGAGGGCCGCCTCTCGATAACTCGTCGCCCAGTAGTCCGTCTCATACCTTTCGTGCAAAGTCGCCCTCGTTCCGGCCAAACTGTTGTAGTAGGCATACTGGTAGGGATGCCAAAGTGCCAGGCTAGGCAGCCCGGAGGCCAGCAGGAGGATCATGCTCAGCGTCCCCGCATGCGCCAGACGTCCGTTAATGACGCTCGCGATTCGCGCAGCCGCCAGCCCGGACATGAGCGCGATGGCGGGGAGCAGAAAAAGAAAATGCCGGATTCCGTCGTAGATATTCGGATGTCTAAGGACAACGTAGGCGAGGGGGAAACCCAGCCAGAATAGCAAAAGAAAGAAGACCTCCGAACCCGGAGTCTTCCAACGGACAAAAAGCAAAACCGCCGTCAGAAACATCCCGGTCAGGGCGAGCATCAGAATGGGGACCGGCATGGTCAGCATTAACATCCATGGCAGATAATGCCAGGGGAGGTTGGTGCTCTCATAGACCTCGCCCGCATAGAGAACCGGATATGCCGTGGGAAACCCTGTGGATTGGCGGAAGGCTTCGATCGGATTGACCAAGGGATTTTGGTGCGCATAGGGCCAGAGCGAAACCAAAAGACCCCAGGCGATCAACCCGACGAGAAGGGCACCGACCAGAATACGAGGGCGAAGAAGACCCTCCAAATCGGAAAAGAGGGACTCCCGCAGCAAGGATCGCAATCCGAGGGCTGCGAGCGTCGCACCAAAAAAGATGAACACCATGATGCCCCCGATTCGAACCGACAGAGTAAGCCCGAAAAGCAAGCCGCAGAGGGCGAAGTTTCCTAGAGAAGGATTCGCGGTCAGACGGAGAATTCCCACGACCGACCATGCTATCGCGGTCGCAAGCGGGATGTCTTTGCAGTTAATGAAGGCGTGCCCGAAAAACTGCGGCATGAGCAGGAGAGATGCGACCGAAAACGCGGCAACAGGATTGCCTCCCAAACGACGTCCAATTTTTGCTACTGCAGGAATTGCAAGGATTCCACTCAAAGCCATTAGAAACGGTCTCCAGGAGAAAAGATCCTTCCCTGCCACACGATGGATAATGGCGCTAGGAAGATCGAAAATTGTTCCATAGAAATAGAGGCCTCCAATGTCCGTTCGCCAGCGCATATCGGTGAGCCCGGATAGAAAATAGTCCAACACGTATGAACCATATATGGCATGCTGGGCTTCATCCCACGCCATGCCGAAGTGCGGATACAAAAACCACGCGCACACGGCGCACAATGCAGCCGCCAGCCACTCCCAATTCCCGGAAATCCAGGTCGACGATTTGTTTGCGGATGGGTTCAAGGGAGGGAGAGACCAGCCTTCTTTTCCACACCTGTCAAGCCGGCAGGCTGGCCAGAAACAGGCGGAGCGGATCCCGGCGGTGGCTGTGCTTCGAACAGCTTCGCACTCATTGTTGCCCCTCCCGCCGACCCGCTTGATTTCTTGCACCAGAGGCAAAGATCGGGGAACCTTCCAGCTTCTCGCACGCATGGCCCGCAAGAAATTCCAGCCTCACACCTCCCAGCGCCCCGCTGAGGAATCCGCCGCTCCTTCCCCCGGGGAGACACCCTCTGCAGAGGGGGCACAAGCCGCAACGCCGCTGCGAAACGAACCAGCCGAACCAGCCGGATCCCGCTTCGATGGCGAAGAGGCCGCTTGGGGCGACCCGGAATCCGACGAACCACGGAGGAAGGCCAAAGGACGCAAGGGACGCCGGCCAGCCGGATGTTTGCCCCTGGGTTTCCTTCTTCTTTTTCTCGCCGTGGCGCTGCCCGCAATCATCGGTTTCTCCTGGCACTACTACCAATCCGGATATGCCAGCGGCTTGAGCGCGGGAATGAACGAGGCCAAGAAAATCGCCTCCCGAGGCGAAACGTCCTGGCCCGCGGAAGTCGCGGCCGAACTCGACCTGGCCATGATCGAACTGCGCGACGACCAAGCCGATGCCGCCCTGACGCGCCTCCAAAAAGTGGAAAGCGCAAACCCCGCGGTTTCCTCCCTGGCCTATCTGGTTGCCCTGGCTGCTCTACAAAGTGGCGACATCGACCTGGCAGAACAAAAAGCCAGCGAGTCCATCGACAAGCAGGAGCGGATTTCCGACTCGCTGGCTCTGCTCGCAGTTTTGGCCAGCCAGAAAGCCGGTGACGCCACACGTCCGCAAATGGGCGTGCCCCGCCTGCGGGCCGAACAGCTTCTGCGGCAGGCCTGCCTGGCCGATGCGGCCAATCCCTACCCGCGCTTCGAACTCGGCACCCTGCTGCGGTATCAAGGCCGCCGCGAGGAGGCCATTGCGGAAATCAAGGGAGCGCAAGCCCGCCTGAATCCCATCGACAGCCACATGATCATGGGCATCACCCTTGAACTGATGAAGCTCGAAACGCTGCCGGTCGAACAACTGCCGCCCGCGGAGGCGTCCAGCGACGACGTCCGCAAGGTGTTTCCCGCCGCTTACGCGGCCATGCGCCGCGGAGACTTTCCTCAGGCCGCCGCCCTCCTGCAAAAATGCCGGGAATCCCTCCCGGCGGATGTCTTCGGCTATCTCATTTTTGACCCGGTGATCCTGAAGTATCGTGATCAGCCAGAGTTGAAGGTTTTCTTCGGAAGCTGAGTCCAGAAACGGTCCGGAAGAGGATTTTCTGTCACGGAATTGTCACGTACGGGCGCTAGACGGACTGTTCTCGCCATCGATTACTCTGAAAGTATGGACTCGAATTCTAGTAACGTCTCACCGAAACTCGAATCCGATCCCGCTAGGCAGCGGAGGCAGCGCATTCTCGACATTCAGCGGGCTAAATCCGGCGGCACGTCAACATTCGCGGCCCGGATGCGGTCGGAAGTCAGCCCTGCTTCCGCCCCTGTGCCGCAAGAAGCACCCTCGCCCGCAGGGTGGTCCGAGGCGACTTCTGCTGCGTTGGCACCATCCTCCCGCCTATTCGCCCTTGCCGCCATCGTAGCAGTCGGCTTGCTGGCCCTGACATTGTGGGCGGGATTTTCCATCGGCCACTGGCGGGGAAAAAGCGTGGCCGAGCGCGAGATTGTGGCCACCCGCCTCCAGACCTTGAAGCGTTTGCCCGCGACTGAAGCGGAGGCATTGAATCAAGCCGTGGCTGGTTTACGGTCCGGAAAAGCGGAAGCGTCGTACAACACGCTAAAGGATTTGCGGGCGAAATACCCCAGAGTGGCCTCTCTAAGCTACCTAACGGCCCTGAGCGCCTTGGAAACCGGCCGCTACGTCGTGGCGGAAACCCACGTTCGGGAATCCATCAAGGCGGGCCAGCGAGTCTCGGACTCTCTGGCCCTGCTCGCCAATCTGGAGAGCCGGAAATCCGCCATGGCGAAAAAGAAGCCCGTTGAGGCGGACCGCAAGGAAGAGGAACTGCTGCGAGCCGCCATCACCGCTGATGCGGCCAATCCTTATCCCCACATCGAATTGGCCAACCTGCTGCGGGTCCAGGGTCGCTCGGAGGAAGCCCAGGCGGAGTTCCGCTCCGCCCAAGCGCTCCTCACCCCGGTGGACAGCCATCTGGTGGTCGATCTCGCCCTGGGGGTGATGAAAATCGAGCAAACGCCGGAGGGAGAAATCGCCGCGCCGGCAACGACCAACGGTGATGTCCGGACGATCTTTCCCGCCGCCTACGCCGCCATGCGCAAGGGCGACATGGCCCTCGCGGGTTCCTTGCTCGAACAATGCCGCGAATTGCTCCCGGCAGATCTTTTCAATTATTTGATGAGTGATCCGGCGGTACGGAAATTCGCGAATCGCGAAGAGTTGCGGCCATTTTACGCGCAGAGGTAGCAAGAGCGGCTGGCTTTTCCGGAAAAATCATATTTTCCACCTCGAGAAAATACCGCCTCAGGCCTACGGTTTCCCGCATGAGCGGAGGATGGAATTGATGAAAACGTTTGGGCGACTCCTCGTCCTCGCATCACTGGGCCTCGCCCTCATGCCCCGCGTTTGCGCCCAGTCCACCCAGGGGGAATTGATTTTTGCCATCAAAAGCGCGGTCAAGTCCCACGATGATGCGGCCCTGGAGGACTGCTTCAACTTCGACGGAACCGATCCCGGCCTGGCCACCTCCATCCGCCGCACGATTGATCAGATCACGACCTGGTCTTACCCCGTCGTCTTCACCTCCGAACGAACCACCACGGGGCCCTTGGAAATCACAAGCAACGGAAAAACCATGGTCCTCAATGGGGACTGGAGTTTTCAAGTCCACATCCATCGTTCGCCCCCGCCCAGCAAAGGCTACGTCTTTCCGGCCGGGCGAACCGCCTCCGGGGCTTACCGTGTTCTCCTCACCGTGGAGAAAAAGTCTCCGGCCCGATGATCCGTCCCGCCGGGACCGAGGGGCGCAGGGTGAATCCGGGCGAGGTTGAGAGCGGCGCGGTCGCAGACCGTTCTCTACCGAATCCGCTCGTCTGACTCCTGGTCCGGAAACAGCCGGTCAAAACGGAAGTTCGCCCCGTCAAACAAGCCCCGATCACTCAGCTTGAGTTCCGGAATCACGAGGAGCGCCATGAAGGAAAGCGTCATCAATGGCGCGCGCAGCGGCGAACCGAGGTCGCGGGCAAACTGCTCCACCGCGGCATACTCTGCTCCCGCCGACGCCGCATCCCGTTCGGACATGAGCCCCGCGATGGGCAGAGGCAGGATGCATTCGGCATCGTCGGACACGGCACAAACGCCGCCCCGGTGGGCAACAACGAGATTGATGGCACGGCTGAGCGCCTCATCGCTTACTCCCACGGCAATGATGTTGTGCGAATCGTGAGCTACGGAGGAGGCGATGGCTCCGCGTTGCAGGCCGAAGTTGGTGATAAAGCCAAGGGCGGGGCTTGCCGCGGGATGGTAGCGGCTCAGCACGGCAATCTTCAGAAGATCCCGCTCGATGTCGGAAACCAACTCGCCGGATCGGGCGGTCATTTTGTGGGTTTCGCGTCCGGTAACCAGTTGGCCATCCTCCACCGCGATAACTTCGACCTGCACCGCAGCCTGCGCGCAGGAAATCCTGAATGCGGAAGGCGAGACCGGGGCAGCGGCAAAGCGGTTGAGGAGCGGCGGCTTTTCGAAGGGCAACAGGGACTCTCCATTCCGGGCAATGCGGCGTCCGCCCACCCATGTCTCCAGCACCGGGAATTCGCGCAAATCCCCCACCACCAGAAAGTCCGCAGGGTCACCCTCGCGAAGGAGTCCAACCGGCAAACGGTAGTGTTCCACAGGATTCATGGAGGCAACACGCAGGGCAGTGAGCGGGGGCAGGCCGGCCGCCACGGCGCGGCGGACGAGAAGATTGATGTGGCCCAATGCCAGGGTGTCGGGATGCAGATCGTCGCTGCAAAACATGCATCGTTCCGGATGAGAAAAAAGCAGCGGCTCCAGCGCGCCATAATTGCGGGCGGCGGAACCTTCGCGAATCAGGATCTTCATGCCGGCTGCGACCTTCTCGAGGGCCTCGGCCAGGCTGGTGCATTCGTGGTCGGTCGAGATTCCGGCGGCGGCATAAGCGGAGGCCTGCGGATTACGCAGTTGCGGGGCATGGCCATCGACGGGCTTGCCCAGGTTTCTGGCCACCGCGATTTTCGCCAGGAGATCGGGGTCACCGTTCAGAACGCCGGGAAAGTTCATCACCTCGCTGAGGAAAATAATCTCCGGACGGGCCAGCAACTCCGCCACGGCCCCGGAATCAAGGACGGCCCCGGCGCTTTCGAAGGAGGTGGCGGGCACGCAGGAGGGCGCGCCGTAGAAAATCTTGATACCCGCCCGGCGGCTTTCCTGGATCATGTAATCGATCCCCTCGACGCCGAGCACGTTGGCAATTTCGTGGGGATCGGAAACGGTGGCCACGGTGCCGTGGACGGACGCGGCACGGGAAAATTCCGCTGGAGCAAGCAACGAGCTTTCGATGTGGATGTGCGCATCGACGAAGCCCGGGATCAGAAACCCCTCGCAGGGTCTCTCGCAGCGTTCGATGCGGACAATGCGTCCATCGTCTACGAGAATCCTGCCGGGAAAAATTTCCCCGCGGTGAAGGTCGACGATATTTCCTTTGACGCTGTGCAAAGCGCACAAAGGCTAGCGAGGAGACGGGGACGCTTGCGACGCTAATTTCTCCAAGGCTTCGCAGGTCCGCACCGTGGCTCCGCGATGGACTTGCAGAACTTGCAGGCCACGGGCGGAAAGAGCGGCTCTCTCCCCGGGCTCGGAAAGGAGTTTGTGCAGGACATGCTCCAACCCGGTGGCGTCGACAATCTGCACGATGCCGTCCTCGCGGACGAGTTGGGCCACGAGCGAGGAAAAGTTTTCCATATTGGGCCCGACCACGACCGGCTTGCCCGCGGCGATGGCTTCGGCGGGATTCTGCCCGCCATGGGCGGTGAGACTTTTGCCCACGAAAACCACGGTGGCGCGATCATACCAATCGCGAAGCTCTCCGGTGGTGTTCACCAGCAGGGTGTCCGGCGCATCAATCGGCACGTCCGCACCTTTGCGCAATGCGACCTTGAGACCCAGGGCAGTGAGCTCCGCTTTCACTTCCGGCCAGCGCTCGGCGTGACGGGGCACGGCGATATAAAAAAGTCCCGGAAAGTCGCGCCGCAACCGGATCACGATTTCGCCGAGAATGCGCTCCTCCCCCGCGTGCGTGCTGCCCCCCAGCAGGACAGGGGTGCTTTCATCCACCCCAAGTTTTTGCAGATCAGGGAGGAAATCCCGTTTCGCGGTCGCGCCGGTTTCCTGGTCATCGAATTTGATGCTGCCCGGACAAAATATCTTCCGCGGGTCCACCCCGAGGGCTTTCCACCGTTCGATCTCGGCCGGTTCCGGCACACACAACAGGTCGAGCTGGTTGAAGATGCCGGAGATGATGGGACGAATCAGATAATACCGCGCCTCCGAACGC
This sequence comes from Terrimicrobiaceae bacterium, assembly GCA_049317925.1. Lineage (GTDB taxonomy): Bacteria > Verrucomicrobiota > Verrucomicrobiia > Chthoniobacterales > Terrimicrobiaceae > CAMASH01. The sequence continues at coordinate 589 of JBMOHI010000045.1, read as the reverse complement.
GGGGAGAGGCGGGCGTTGACGAGGGCGAGGGTGGCTCCGGACTTCTTGGCCTCGGCGGTGAGGTTCGGCCAGACTTCCGCCTCAATGAGAATGAGCCGGGCCGGCCGGATCAGGCGCAGGGCGTGGCGCACGATCCAGACAAAATCGATGGGATTGTAAATCGGTTCCAGCCACTCCGACTTCTGCCGGGCGGCCAGGGCAAAGCCGGTGGAGGTGGTGGTGGAGAGAACGATGCGCAGCGAAGGTTCGCGCCGCTTCATCTCGCGGATGAGCTTCAGAGCGATGAGCACTTCGCCCACACTGACGGCGTGGATCCAGGTCCAGCCGCCGCGGCTCAATTTCTCCCGGACCCGCGGCGAATAAAGACCAAAACGCTGCCCGAATTTGTGGCGGTATTTTCCCCGCTTGAGCATGCGGAAAAGAAACCCCGGCAGCAGGACCACCAGCACAAAGGGAAAGGCCAGATTGTAAAGAAAACGAACCGCAGTCATTCAGACGGGGGTGTAATAGGCGATCTCACTTTCCCCGTAACGCCGCGCGCGAACAAGCGAAAGCACACAGTCCGCCGGATCCTTCGCGCCGGCAAGGC
>JBMOHI010000044.1:0-11550 GCA_049317925.1 Terrimicrobiaceae bacterium | reverse complement strand
GTCGCCCGATTCACCACTCCGGCAGGCCATGTGATCGGCGGCACGCAAACCGGCTACGTGCTGGCCCTTCATTTCAACCTCATTCCCGAACCTCTGCGAGCCAATGCGGCCCGCGAACTCGTGCGTCTGATCGCCCGCAATGGCCACCATATTGGTACCGGCTTCGTCGGCACTCCCTACATCCTGCATGTGCTTGAGGCGACCGGGCATCTCGACACTGCCTACAAGCTGCTCGAACAGGAGACGTTTCCCTCCTGGCTTTTCCCGGTGAGAAACGGCGCCACCACGATTTGGGAGCGCTGGGATGGCTGGACGCCGGAAAAAGGATTCCAGGACGTCGGCATGAATTCTTTCAACCACTACGCCTACGGTGCGGTCGGCGACTGGATGGTTAGCACCGCCGCCGGACTCCAATTCGATCCGGCGCAGACCGGATACCGCCACATCATCTTCAAACCGCGCCCGGGCGGCACGCTTACCTGGGCCGAGGCCCGACTTGAGTCCCCCCAGGGCGAGACTTCGATCCGGTGGGAATTGAAAGATGGATCGCTCGCGCTTGAGCTTGTCGTTCCGGAGGGGAGTTCCGCGACCTTGGACCTGCCCAGGCTCTGGAATCCGCCCTGCACACACCTTGAACCGGGGACGCACCGACTCACCGTTGCAGCAGAGTGATTTTGCGATGCCGCGAAAGGTGGAAAACCTCCGTCTCGATTCGCGGAAGTCTCCGCCTTGGCGCGGCTCGGTCCCGTTTCTCCATTCCTTTCAGCGGGGAGGATCCTTTGCCGCGCGTGGATCCGGTTTTGTCAGTAAGGCCTGATACTTGGGAGCAGTTCCCATATGCTGATCCTGCCAGCGCAGAAGCCCCCAGCTCCCGTGTTTGTTGTAGGTGCCGGTAAGCGCATAAGTTACCATCAATCCTCCGCCGGACTTGGTCCATTCCTGGAGATCCAGCCGGTAAAGATCGCCCATGCGGGGGTGCTCATTGGCGGCGATGAACTTGCGGGTCAATTCTGGGTTCTCTTTCTGCGCTCCGACGCCGACCAGATGCTGACCGCCCTCGTATGCAATCAGCTGCAAGCGGTAGCTCCGGGCCAGAGCGGCGTTCTCCCGCGTGTATCTCTGCTGCGCCGCAATGTCCGCCTCACAGGCCGCCAGGATATCGGCGATTTCCAAACCGGCACTGACGGGCGAGGATCCCAAACCCCCGCCAAAGTACGGCGCAACGGCCAGGGCGTCGGCCGAGGCCGCAGCATTTTTCCAGGACAGAATCGTCCGGGCTGTAAAGAGATTGACCGACTGCGAAGCCAGGACCCGCACTAGGCGGTCGCGTCCGCCAAAAACCTGCTCCCAGATACGGAAAATCTCCACGCTTCTCTGCGAGTAAAAGCGCATCTGGGCCTCGTAGGGATTGGATGAAAGAGCCAGCCGCAAGCCCTCTTCGCGGGCATAGCGCGACTGCGGGAAGATTCCGTTCCAGACTTCATTGGAATACTCGACGTAGATCTTCCGCGACGGGAGCAACTGCTTTTTGACCAGAGCCGCAAAGTTCCGCACATAGTCGTCATCCGCCCCGTGCGGCAAACAAAACCAGGGATCAGCCCCGGTCGTGTTGGCCAAGGCAATCATCGCCTCCAGGGAAACCCCCTGCGGTCCGCGCTGGGTCAGCGACGTCGGCGTGGTGCGGTCCGCCCACCGACCGCTCGGGTTCGAATTCGTCCGTTGCCAGTTCATAAAGCGGATAACTCGGAACGGCTGGAGGGACTGAAGAAACGAAGGATGGAAAAGCTGTTTCCCGGATTCGAAACCCGGCATGAAGAAGCGAACGTTCCGAACCGGATCGGCGGGATCCGTCTGGGTGACACGGAGGATTACGCCACCCTTGGAAGGATCGACCGCAACGACATACTTCCCCGCAACCTTGGACTTAATCTGGCCGGCTCCGCGGAAATCGATCTCCCCGCGACCGTCGAAAAGGCAGGTGTATTCGCCTGCAGGAAAATGTCCCTGCAGATCCCAGAACAACAACGCCGCCGCAGCCTGGCCGGGTTTCAGCGAACGCACATTTCCATCTGCCGCCAGATCCAGACTCTCTCCCGTATCCCAGGGATGGGTTCCGCCCGTGCGCTGGGGCAGCCACGTGCGGGCATGCTTGAACCCATCAACGAAGGTCCAGGCCGGGGACCAATCGGTCAGAAAATCGAGATTCACCCCGACCTGAGCGGGCGCAGAGGCGAGCCCGACCCAAGCCAGCAAAATGGGGAGAAAACGCGCGTTCATTGCGCCAGCCCTCTGCCTTCAACCGATGCGTTCCGCTGCGGCGAAGCGATGGTCCGGCCGCCCCGCGGCAATCGTCTGGAACCAAGCCACAGCGCGGCCAGGCTCGCACCCGCCATGGCCGCGGTCGAGGGTTCGGGAACAGCCGCAAACTGGGAGTTGAAATAGCTGACGATGGTGGGTGTGGCAGCCTCTCTCGTAGGTTGCAAGGGAAAATGCGGTCCACTCAGTTCGGTCAGGGTCGCGCCCACCCCGGCGTTGACCATGGCGTCGCGGAAACTGCGGGCGAAGGTAATGCTCACCGTTTCATCGGTGGGGCTGTGAAACATGCGGAAGGCCGGGTCCCCGCTGCCAATGTAATTGGCCAGCGTGAACGTGGAGTTCCCACTGGGAGCACCAGGTGGCAAGGCCCAACTTACCACCGCCTGGACTTGGGTGGATTGCCCAAGATTTTGCTGATTGGCCAGGTCCGACTCGCTGCCAAAACGGGCAATATCACTGCTTAATGCCGCCAAACCACTCAGATGTGCGCCAGCCGACTGACCCATCAGCCCCACCAAATTGGGATTGATGTTATAAGTCGCCGCGTTGGCCTTGATGAACCGGATGGCCGCTTTGATATCATCCACCTGCGTGAGCAGGGGTTCCACGATATTCGGTGCGTTGAGCCGGTAGTTCACCGCTGCAATCGCGAAAGTCCCCTGACCCAACCCCGGCCAGAGATTGAGATAGGATTCCGCATCACCCGAGTTCCATCCCCCGCCGTGAACATAAAGGACCACCGGCAGGGGGCCGGTCGCCCCGGTCGGAGTATAGATATCCATGATCTGGCGGGCGTGTCCGCCGCTCACATAAGCGACGTTATTGTGGAAGGTGTGGGGCGTAGAAAACAGAGTCTGGGCCGGTGAACTGGCGGGATGGGCCAGCAACACCATCCAGACGAGGCTGACTAAGGCGGGACGGATTTTCTTGGTTTTCATGGGTTGTTCCTCGTTTTGGATTTTGGTTGTTTCAGTTTGGTTGGAGCAGAGAGTCCTTCGATGAGGTCCGGTCGGAACACCACGGACGACAGGCGTTTCGCATAGCCGTCTTTGATCAGGCGGGCCAACAGCCCCACAGCGGCCCGAGCCATTTCATATCGGTCAATACGCATGGTGGTCAGCGGCAGAGGCAGGTAATTTGCGCATACAGGATCCCCTTCAAATCCCGCCACAGCAAAATCCCGCGGCACCACAAAACGCGAACCGTGAAGATAGGAGTGCAGGATGGTGGCGTCATGGTCGGTATGACAAAGCACGGCATCCGGCGGCTGCCTGCCCTCAAGCAGAGCCAAAAGCCCGGCCCGGGCGGACTCACGTTTTCCCCCGTCGACGAGGAGCGTCGTCGGCTCCAAACCCGCCGGCTTCAATGCCGCGGTGTATCCCTGCACCCTGTCAATCCAACTGTGATGATCCGCCAGGAAAGCCATGGTCGAGAAATACACGATGTGCCGGTATCCGCGCTCGAGCAAATGCGCCGTCATCGCTTGTCCCGCGCCGGAATCATCGACATAAACGGAATTCGACGAATGCCGGTCATTGAGAAAAACGGCCGGTATCTGATGCCGCCGCAGGTGGGGCAGCAGTCCCGATTCCAACTTTCCCCCGTGATGAAGAATCAAACCGTCCAGAGAAAACTCTTGGAGCACCCGGGGAATCTCCTCCTCCCCGCCCAAACGGGCATAAACGACGCGGAAACCAAGCTCGCTCGCCATGTCAAACAACCCGGGCCGGGTTCCCGGAAAATCAAAATCCCAGCGGAAGCGTCCCGGCGCAAAGTAGCCGATCGTGCCCAGCTTGCGGACGCGCATCGAACGGGCCCCGGCGTGAAGGCGGTAGCCTAATTTTCGCGCCGCCGCGCGGACGCGGATCCGGACTTCTTCCGACGCCCCAATCCGGATGGTCTGCCCGTTGATCACGGCACTGACCACCGCCTGCGAAACGCCCGCCTCCCGGGCCACATCGCGCTGGGTGCAGAGTTGTCCTTTCATTTATTATACGTATAATATCTTATCTAACGAATCGTCAACTGAAAATTTTTCCGCGTGATCTCTCCGTTCGAAATCATCCGCGAACGCGCCGAAATTGGGCCGCCCGGATCCGGCGCCACAAATGCGGTGGGTCGAAAGCAATCCGCGCGATCCCGAGAATTGCCGCCATTCAATTCCGTCTGCCGACTAGCCTGCGGACGGCAAACGAGCCTTTCAGGAGGGGGAAAAGAACACGGGTTGCCTCCCTGACTTTTCGCTTTCGGACCTGCGGCGGGGGCACTCTCCCCGGAGCGGGAGACATCCATCGGTCGGGCTGAGGGAGTGCTCCCCCACCCAACCTGGCGGGTTCTATCCCCACCGCCACGCGATTTTCGGAATTTCCAATGAATTTTCGCCGGTTTTGCAGTATGGATCCTGCATGTTCGAAGCCTCATCCGAATTTGCCCGCAGCGCGCTTGTCATCGTCGGTCACGGCTCAACGGTCAATCCGGACTCCAGCGCTCCGACCCATGTCCATGCCCAAACCATCCGTGAACGCGGAATCTTTGCGGAGGTCCACTCGTGTTTCTGGAAAGAGGAACCCTCGCTGCGGGAAGTCTACCGCATGATTGAGAGTGATCAGATCTACGTGGTGCCGAACTTCATCAGCGAAGGCTACTTCACCCAGACCGTCATACCGCGCGAACTGGAGTTGGACGGCGCCCTCACCGAGCGCGCAGGACGCACTGTCAAATACTGCGACCCGGTCGGGAGCCATCCGCACATGACTGAGGCCCTCCTGCGCCGCGCCCGTGAGACCGCACCCGGTGTGCCGCCCGGTCAAACAAGCCTCTTCATCGTCGGGCATGGCACGGATCTCAACGACAACTCCGCCCGGGCGGCCAAGGATCAGGTCGCCCGCATTGAGGCGCTGGGCGAATATGCCGAAGTGATTTCTTCCTACATGGAGGAGGCCCCGCTCATTGCAGATTGGGACAAGCTTTCCACCCAGCCGAATGTCGTTGTGGTGCCGTTCTTCATAGCGGACGGCTTGCACAGCTATGAAGACATTCCGGTCTTGCTCGGGTTCGAAAAGGAACCCGGCATCGCCGCGAGCCAGGCCGAGGTCTTCCGGCGCAATCCATACGACTTGCGCGGACGCCGTCTCTTTTACGCAAGCGCGGTTGGCACGGAGCCGACGGTGGCGGATGTTATCGTGGACCAGGCGGAAGCCTTCGATCGCAAACTCGCCAACAGCACGCGGCAAAGGGATTGCGCGGCCACCGTTTGAGCCTTAGAATTCAGCCAAGAACGCGATGAAAACCCATCCCAGTCTTCGGTTCATTCCGATTATCCTCCTGACGGCCGGTCTGAGTCTGCACGCCGCCGATACGCCGGATCCGGAGAAAAAGCAGGTGACGAAACTCGACGGCAGCAAAGTCTTCGGCCTGGTCGAGATCACTGACGATTACACGATCAAAATCAGCAGCGATTCCGGCATCCAAAAGATTCCGCTTGCCCTGCTCGGAGAGAAGGATTTTCGCAAGTACGGGTTCAGCAAGGATCGCTCGCAGGACGGACGGTTCTGGTCCGAGCGCAAGGATGCCTTGGAAGCCGAGAAGGGGGACGAGACTGCAAAAAAAGATGACGCCGCGAGCAAAGAGGAATCCGGCGACATCGAGATTCGCCTGGCGGAACTGGCTCCCTTCCAGCCACTGATCGCGGCTTACGAGAGCATCAAAACACCCGAAAACGCCCCGGCCAAAAAAGACGAGGCGAAAGAGGGTGATTCCGCCAACAGTGCGTCGAAAAGTTCTACCCTGCACATGTTCACCGGACCCGGCTCTCTCAATGTCCCCACCGTGCCTTTCGCTTCCAGTGCGTCGGGTGCCGTCATTCAGCCAGCCGCATCGGCGGCGTCATCGGCGGCCGGTCTGGCTCCCGTGACAGGCTTGGTTACTCCTCCGTGAGCGAACGCTCGAGGGTCGAGGCCAAACTTCGTAAGTCTTGTTCTGTGTGCCCGGCCGTAACCGTGATGCGCAGGCGGGCAGCCCCTTTTGCGACGGTGGGGTAACGAATGGCCGGAACGAAAAAGCCCGCATCCCAAAGTCGCCGGGAAACCTCCATGGCCCGACCTTCGTTTCCAATCAGAACGGGAACGATGGCGCTGGGAGAAGGCGCGCAGCCGACCAGGTCAGTCAGTGTTTCCCGCAACCCCGACAGCCGCTGAACCAAATCCGCCCCCTCGGCAGAAGCCAGCAACGAAACCGCCGCGCATGCCGCCGCGGCCACGCCCGGAGGCGGAGCGGTGGAAAAGATAAAGCTGCGGGCACTGTTAATCAGATAATCCCGCAACGCGGCGCTGCCACAAACATACGCCCCGCCTGCACCAAGTGCTTTTCCCAACGTGCCCATCTGGACTTCCACGCGATCCGGCACATCGTGTTCATCCGCCAGTCCGCGACCGTGATGACCGAGAACGCCAAGCGCGTGCGCTTCATCGACGAAGAGCCAGGCTCCAAAGCGATCCTTGAGTTCCACGATTTCGTGCAGCGGCGCCAGATCACCATCCATGCTGTAAACACTTTCGACGACGACGAGGATGCGGGCCTGCGGATGTTTCTCCCGGGCCCAGCGCAGATGGCTTTCCAGTTTTCCGAGATGATTATGGGGAAAGACCCTCAGGACCGCGCCGCTCAGCCGTGCCGCATCGATCAGGCAGGCATGGCAAAGCTTGTCCAGAATGACCACATCCCCGTTTGCGGCGAGGGCGGGAATGACTCCGAGAGCAGCCGCATACCCGCTGGAAAATGTGAGAGCGGAGGCGGTGTTTTTGAACCGCGCCAGTTCCTCTTCCAGTTGCTCATGATACCGATGAGTGCCGGAAATCAATCGTGAAGCCCCGGCCCCTGCCCCGGCCTCCGCGACGGCCTGACGGGCCGCTTCAATGAGGCGGGGATGGGCCGCGAGGCCAAGGTAATCATTGGAGGAAAAATTCAGCAGCCGGCGGCCTTCGCAAACGACCTTCGCGCCCTGGGCCGAATCGATCACCCGCAAGGAACGCAGGAGGCCGCCTGCCTCGATGCGGCCGAGTGCGCCGCGCAGAAATTGATCAAGGTCCATAGAGCCGTGTCACGATCATCCTGCCCATCCGGAGTCACCGCCCCGGCAGAATGCCAAAGCCACTATGTTTCATTGATCAAACGGAGCATCTCCTTCACCGCGGAATCGAGTCCGGAAGAAACCGCCCGCGATATAATGGAGTGTCCGATATTGAGTTCAACCAAATGGGGCATGCGCAGAATATCGTGGATGTTCTCGTAGTTGAGGCCATGACCTGCGTTCACTTTCAAACCGGCGTCATGCGCGAGTCCCGCACTCGTGATCAAGCGTGAGAGTTCCTCGTCGCGCTTTCGACCGGCGGAGTTGGCAAAGGCTCCGGTATGCAGTTCGACGAACTGCGCCCCCAGGGCGGCGGCGGCGGCGATCTGCGATTCCTCCGGATCAATGAAAAGACTCACCACAATGCCGGTCTCTTTCAACCGGTCGATGGTGGGCCGGAGCGAGGCCATCTGCCCGGCGCAGTCCAGGCCGCCCTCGGTGGTCACCTCACGACGGTTCTCGGGAACAAGACACACGTCGTCGGGCAGCACCTTCAAGGCGATTTCCAGAACCTCGCCGGAGTTGCCCATTTCCAAGTTCAATTTGGTGGTGACTTTCTCCCGCAGGGCAAAAATGTCGCGGTCCTGAATATGACGGCGATCCAGCCGCAGATGCGCGGTGATACCGTGAGCTCCAGCCCGCTCGGCCGTCAGGGCGGCGGCGACGGGATCCGGTTCGGCATTCGGGGAATCCGGTGTTTCCCGATAGCGGGCCTGCCGCAGCGTGGCGACATGGTCGATATTGACTCCCAGTTTGATCATGAGTGGCGGCCAGTCTCCTTCTTGGCCCGCCAGGCGGCAAGAACAGCCTCAAAAAATGCCGAGGATCCATCGCGCAGCGCGCGCACCTTGGATCCTGGCGCGTCGCTCCATTCCACGGGACGCTCCACAATCCGCAGGCGGAGGGCTTCCGCCAATGCCATTGCTTCCACATCAAAACCAAATCCGTCGAGAGTCAGCCGGGAAAACACCTCCCGCGCCGCCTCGCGGCGGAAGGCTTTGAAGCCGCATTGCGTGTCCTTGAACGAAGTCGCTCCGAGGAGACGGAGACACAAATTGAAAAGCCGCCCATACAACACCCGGAGGAAAGGCTGGCTGCGCGGGATGACCGTTTCCGGGTGCTGCCGGCTCCCGAAAACCACATCCGCCTTCCCGCAATAGGGAAGAAATTCATCCACGAAGCGCAACGGCACGCTCAAATCCGCATCCATGAAAAAAACAACGTCACCGTTCGCCGCCAGCATCCCCGTCTTTACCGCGTAGCCCTTGCCCCGGGCCACGGGGTTGCAAATGGCGCGAAAGCGTGGATCGCCCAGCGCGAAATTCGTGGCGATTTCGGCGGTGTCGTCCGTGCTTCTCTCCACAACGACCACCACTTCCGCGTCCGGATGGGCGGCGTCCAGAAATTGGCGCACCGCCTCAAGGGTCGCGGGCAAGCGCGCCGATTCATTGCGGCAGGGAATGACGAGGGAAAGGCGCGGCATGGGTCAGGGCTTGTAAGCCAAATGCAAGTCGGACGCCGCTTGGTGCAGACGTTTATCGCTGGACCAGAGCTGTGTCGAAGACAGCCGCGCGGAGGCGAGAAGCTGAAGATCATTCCAACCCAGACCCTGACTATGGAGGGCATGAGTCTCAATTAAATGGAGGCATTCGTCGAACGTTGCCTCTTTCGCCCGCGGCAGGCTGCGGAGATCGGACAGAGTTTGGGAACGACGCTTGAGATTGCCGCTGGCGAGTTCCCCGATCACGATCGAATGGGTGAGGACATCCTGCCGTCCCAGGGCATCGGCCAGAGCCGGGAGCGCCGAACGGAAATGGTCAATCCAAACCGATGTATCCACCAGGACCATCAGGCGGATTCCCGAGTCCTTCTCCGGCGCGGACCGACCTTCAGGCCGGGCATGGCACCGCCCAGCGACGCCAGACGGCGGGCCGCCTCCCGCTGGATCAAGGCCTCCAGTCCCAGGCGGACAACAGCGGTTTTTGCCGTCACTCCCGTCTGCCGCATGGCCTCGGCCATGAGGCGGTCATCCAAAATCAGAGTGGTCTTCATCCATATAAAAGTCCCATATTGATATGGCGTGGTCAACGGTCAATCCGACCTGGAGGAAGGGCTCCGGGCGATTCCCAACGAGCATCCCGCCAGACGGATTGAGGTGCTGCGCCAGCCGTTCCCGCGGCTTGCACTCGCTCCGCCCGCCCATTATTTCAATCGCGTGCGCGAGCGGCTTGCAAAACTCCCCTGGGTAGAAATTGGCATCTTGCTGGTGGCTGCCGTTCTTCGCACGGTGCTAGTGGACATCAAGCCGCCGCACTTCGACGAGGGGATCAACGGATGGTTCGCCGATCAGATGCGGATCAACGGTTTCTACCATTACGATCCGACCAACTATCACGGACCGCTGCATTTCTATGCCGTTTTTCTGAGTCAGACCCTGTTCGGACGCAACCTCTGGGCCCTTCGCCTTCCGGCCATCATTCCAGCTCTTCTCGCGGTCTGGGCCCTGCTGCGCTACCGGGAATTTTTCGGCACCACGGCCGCCCGCTGGGCGGCGGCGGCGATGGCGGTTTCCCCGGCCTTTGTTTTTTACGGCCGCTACTCGATTCATGAGTCGTGGATGGTTCTCTTCTCTATTCTGCTTTTGTGGGCCGTGCTGGGGCTCTGGGAGAAAGGGGAACGGCGTTTTCTGTTCACCCTCATCCTGGCCCTGACCGGGATGATCCTGACGAAAGAAACGTATGTCGTGCACGTGGGCTGCCTGATCCTGGCCGGCGGGGTATTGTGGGCATGGCAGAAAGTCCTGCCCTCGCGCCCGGCGTTCCCCATCGCGCGCCAGCTCTGGTCCGGACGCGACGCGGGCAACTCGCTTGCGCTCGCATTGCTGGCCATCGTCTTTTTTTACTCGGGTAATTTTTTGGATTGGGCTGGGTTGAAGGGGCTCTACGAAACATACGCTGCTTGGTTTCACACCGGCGTGCAGGCGGGCGGACATGAGAAAAATACTTTCCGTCTATGGGACAAGGATTGGCTGAATTACTACTGGGTGGCCCTGATGGCCCGGTATGAGTGGCCGGCGCTGGCAGGGTTGCTGGCTTGCGCGCGTTACGTGGTGCCCTCGGATGCGCGACTGCGCTATGTCGCGATATCAGCGGGAGGCGTGCTCATGGCTTATTCGATCATTCCCTACAAAACGCCATGGTGCATCATTTCCATTCTTTGGCCGTTTTATTTGATTCTCGGTGCCATCATTCAGGAGGCGTCCACCACATTCAAGGCTAGCAAGCTTCTGCGGCCCGCGACCCTGGCTGCTTTCCTTCTCCTCGCCATCAGCCTGGGAATGTCCATCCGGTTGAATTTTTTCCACTTCACCAACGAGAAGGAACCTTACGTCTACGTGCAGACCTATGCCGAGATTGAGACGCTGACCAAGCCCTTGCTGGAGATGACTGCAAAGGATCCGCGTGCTTACCATCTGCGCGGGCAAAGCGTGCTGGAGAGTTACTATCCGCTGCCATGGATCCTGGGAGACTTCACCGACATCGGATACTTTAATACCAAGTCGCCGCCGGCGACTTTTGATGGCGATTTTGTCCTGGCCGAAAGCAGCGAAGCCGCCGAGGTCGAACCCAAATTGGCCGGCTCGTACTACAAGCGAACCTTCCGCCTGCGTGATGCGCAGGAGGAGTGCGTGGTCTATTTCCGGGAGGAACCCTTCCGCAATTGGTTTGAGGGCGCCGCGCCGGAGATCACGAATCCGCCGCCGCCATGAAGTTGCTCGCCGCCGGTCTGGCCTTCGTCTTTGCGGGAATCTGCATGGCAGTTGTGTTGGGTTTTCTCTTCTCCGGACTCAGCCTGCCCCTGGTCTGGCCGGCCCTGGCCGTCGGAGCCTTCGTCGGATTCGCCGCGTGGCGGTCAACGACGGACATCGCAAAACCGCGCGCCGGCCTGTGGGATTGGATCGCCCTGACGGCCTTCGCGTTGGTTTCCCTGCGGGCGTTTCTCTGGCTGATTTACGTGCGCGGCAACGAAATCTGCGTGCTCTCGCCCAACAATCTGGGCGACATGTCCCTGCACCTGAACTTCATCCGCTATTTCGCCAGCGGGGC
>JBMOHI010000043.1:0-11646 GCA_049317925.1 Terrimicrobiaceae bacterium | reverse complement strand
AGGAGGAAGGCTCCGAGCGCCGCGGTGGCCCCGCCGACGGCGTACCCGATCAGCGTAGGAACGACGAAGCCCATGATGATGGCGAGCGGGACGTAATATTTGTGCTGCAAGCAAGCGAGCTTATCGTTTTGCAGATCTCGCACCCAGGTGAGCGGGGTTTCCGGACCGGTGCGGAAAAGCAGCCAGCCGATGTGGGCATGGAAGAAACCTTTGGAAATATCGTAGGGATCGTCATCGTGATCGACGAACTTGTGGTGGCGCCGGTGATCGGCCGACCAACAAAGGGCCGAACCTTCAAACGCCGCCGCCCCGAAAAGCAGGGTGAAAACCTTAACCGGCCAGGCTGCTTTAAACGTCAGATGCGAGAAAAACCGGTGGTAGCCGAGCGTGATGCTCATCCCCGTGGCGAAGACGAAAAAGATGAAGAGACCGAATTGAAATCCATCAATTCCGTGGAACCAGAGATAGGCGGGAACGGCGGTGATGGTCGTGAGAAAGGTGCCCATGAGGAACAGGGTGTTCACCCAATGGATTTTGTGAGGTAGTCGAAACATGCGCGAGTACGCTACACGGCATTCCGCCGCTGACCACATCTTTTTGCCCTGCCTCAGGCAAACTCCCCGCTGTAAATCACAAGAAGATTGAAAACCTCCGCAGTCAGCGGCGACCGCGGAAGGACCGGCGCGGTCCGCTGAAACGCCGTTCGCCGGTGAGGCGGGGTTCCTGGGCGCGATCGTGACGCGGTCCTTGGCTCGAGGTCGTGACAAAGCCTTCCAACGTCAGTTGGGGAATCTTTTGCCCGATGAAGCGCTCGATGCCGGCCAGTTTTTTCAACTCGTCGCGCATGACAAACGTGTAGGCATCACCCGTCGCGGCGGCGCGGCCCGTGCGGCCGATGCGGTGAACGTAGTCCTCGGGATGCTGGGGCACGTCGTAGTTGATGACGTGGCTCACGCCGGCCACGTCGATGCCGCGGGCGGCGATGTCGGTGGCGACCATCACTTCGTATTTGCCGGACTTGAAACCGTTGAGCGCCTCGATGCGCTGGTTTTGGGTGCGGTTGGCATGCAGCACGGCCACGGCGTGGTTGGCCAGGCGCAGTTTCTTGGCGATCTTGTCGGCGCCGTGTTTCGTGCGGGCGAAGATGATCACGCTTTGGTAATCGGTTTTTTCCAGGAGCGCGGCCAGCAGGTCGAACTTCCGCTCGCCGTCCACGATGTAGACACCATGGGTGACCGTATCCACGACCGAACGGGCCACGCCGATCTCGATGCGCACAGGATCTTTCAGCGCCCACGCAGCCAAGTCCGCAATCTCCGGCGGGAGCGTGGCGGAGAAGAACAGGGTCTGCCTCTCCTTGGGACATTTGGCCAGGATGCGCTTGACCGCAGGGAGAAATCCCACATCGAGCATGCGGTCCACTTCGTCCAGGACGACCACATTCAAATCGTTCAGGCGGATTTCACGCTGTTGCAGATAGTCTTCCAGGCGTCCGGGCGTGGCCACGATGATGTCCATGCCGCTCTTCAAGGCGGAACGCTGCGCCCCGTAGCCGACTCCGCCATAAACGGAGATGACGCGCAAATCGGTGTAGCGGGCCAGATCGCGCAGGGAGGTTTCGACCTGCATGGCCAATTCGCGGGTCGGTTCGAGCACGAGGCAGCGGCAGGCTCCGTGACGGTCAAGACGCTGGAGCACGGGCAGGGAGAAAGCGGCGGTTTTTCCCGTTCCGGTCTGGGCTGAGGCAATAACGTCGCGCCCTTCGAGCGCGGGTGGAATGGCGCGCAGTTGAATCGGGGTCGGGTCGCCGTAGCCCATGGATTCAACCCCGCGCAAGAGTGGCTTGGTCAATCCAAGCGAAGCAAATGGCATAATGGTTAGGGCCGGCACCCTCAGGCCAGGCGCACCTCATGTCAACACCTTGGCGGAAACGAGGGGTTGCATTTTCGCCGTTCTCAAGCGATGGTCACACCGCAAGACGGACTTCTGGGGAAGGTTTTGCTGCGGGTTTTACCACCGCAGCGGAGGATCGATGCAGGATTTGCCTGCGCCATTGCTGGACGCCAATCGTCCGACTCCCCGGCTCACAACGCGCCACTTCCGTCCTGCGCACCCACATATGAATCAAGACAAGACCATTGAACTCGAAGGAAGAATCACCAACGTGCTGCCCGGTACGATGTTTCACGTCGAGCTCGAGAATAAGCACACTGTGCTGGCCCACATTTCGGGTAAGATGCGCAAACGATTCATCCGTCTGCTCAATGGCGACCGCGTCAAGCTGGAGATGTCTCCCTACGATTTGAACAAGGCACGGATCGTTTATCGTCTGGGCTGAATAAGTGGGTTGCAAGGGACTGCAACCCTCCATAAGACCGGGACCGATGAAATTCGGAATTCTCGGAGCCATGCCGCAGGAGGTCGCCCTGATGGAGCGCTCCATGGATGTTCATGGCAAGGTCGATGCGGGACTTCGCACCTTTTCCGAGGGAACTTGGGGCGGTCAGGAAGTGGTGTTGGCGCTTTCGCGCGTGGGCAAGATTTCGGCGGCGGTCACGACCCTGTTGATGCTGGAACGCTTTGGTGTGACCCACCTGGTTTTTTCCGGCGTGGCGGGAGCTGTTGATCCCCGGCTGCGCGTCGGCGATGTCGTCATCGCGGACAAACTCATCCAACACGACATGAATGCGAGCCCGCTCTTTCCGCGCTACGAGATTCCCCTGCTGGGCAAAACGGAGTTTGCGGCTGCGCTCAGCGACCGGGCCTTTGCCGCGGCCCGCGGGTATCTCGGTTCACAATTCGCCACAGATGTCCCGCTGGAACGGCGCCAGGCATTCGGCCTGAACCGCCCGGAGGTTTATCGCGGTCTAATTGTTAGCGGAGACCAGTTTATTGCCGACACCGCGACGACATCCGGCTTGCGCGCGGCGTTGCCGGAGGCGCTCTGCACGGAAATGGAAGGCGCGGCCGTGGCCCAGGTCTGCCACGAAATGGGCGGTGTGCCGTTCGCCGTGATCCGCGTGATTTCGGATCAGGCCGATCACGCCGCCGCGGTGGATTTCCAGAGGTTTATCGACCAGGTCGCCGAGCATGTCACCGGCGGGATTGTGCGGACTTTGCTGGAATCCTTTGCTGGAAAATCCGCGGAAAAATAGTACGCTGCATCCATGAGTGCAGGACAAGGTTCGGCCGGAAATGTCATCGCAGCCCTCGCCAGTTTTTTCATTCCGGGGCTGGGTCAGTTGATCCAAGGTCGTCTGTTGAGTGCGGGTCTGTTCTTTATCGCCGCCGTTGTTCTTTGGATCATTTTGATGGGATGGATCATCCACATCTGGTCGATCATTGACGCGGCGTTGTGGAAACCGAAATCCTGAGTTAGCTTGGGACCATGTCCCCCTTGCTGAACTACATCAACGGGCGTTTTGTTCCGGCCCGATCAGGCCGCACACGGGAATATCTCAATCCCACAGATAATTCGATTCTCGGTGAAGCCACGGAGTCCGGGGCGATCGATGTCGAGGAAGCCATCACGGCGGCGCGTGCAGCCTTCGACGAGGGACCCTGGCCGTGGACGCCTGCGGGCGAACGGGCGGCGAAGCTCTTCAAGTTGGCTGATCTCATCGAAGCCAACGCGGAGGAGTTCGCCCGCCGCGACACGCTCAACAACGGCAAACCGCTGCGCGAAGCGCGCTTTGATGCGGCGGACACGGCGGGCTGCTTCCGCTACTACGCCGGACTCGCGACCAAGCCGCACGGGCAAACCTACGAAGTCGGTGACCCGAATATTCTTTCGCAATCCGTCCGTGAACCGATCGGAGTGTGCGGACAAATCATCCCATGGAACTACCCGCTCCTCATGGCCGCCTGGAAGCTGGCGCCCGGTCTGGCGGCGGGTAACTGCTGCATCCTGAAGCCAGCCGAGCTGACACCATGGAGCGTGCAGCGGCTTTTCGAATTGATTGACGAGGTGGGTTTCCCTCCCGGCAGCATCCAGCTCGTTTATGGCGCGGGCGACCCGGCGGGGTCCGTTCTGGCGGCGAGTGACCGGGTGGACAAAATCGCCTTCACCGGCGGAACCGTCACGGGCCGCAAAATCATGCAGGCCGCCACGGGCAACCTCAAGCGCGTCACGCTCGAACTCGGCGGCAAAAGTCCCATTGTGGTCTTCGGCGATGTGGATCTCGAGGTGGCGGTGGAATACGCCATGTTCGGGATCTTTGCCGGCCAGGGTGAGGTCTGTAACGCGGGCTCCCGTCTTTTCCTCGAGCGCGGAATCGCCGATGCGTTTTTAGCAAAACTGGCCGCCGCTTGCGGAAAAATCGTGGTCGGCAACGGCCTCGACGACGATACCGAAATGGGTCCACTCATCTCGCGCGCTCATCAAAAGAAGGTGCTCGGCTATATCGAGAGCGGGCTCTCGGAAGGCGCGGAACTCCTCTGCGGCGGGGCGGGCTACGATGATGCCCGCGCTCTAGGAA
Organism: Terrimicrobiaceae bacterium; assembly: GCA_049317925.1. GTDB lineage: Bacteria > Verrucomicrobiota > Verrucomicrobiia > Chthoniobacterales > Terrimicrobiaceae > CAMASH01. The sequence goes on along the minus strand of JBMOHI010000043.1, from coordinate 7,168 downwards.
ATTTCGTCCAGCCCACCGTCTTCATCAAAGCCCCGCCCGATGCCCGCATTGTCCGCGAAGAAATCTTCGGACCCGTGGTCACGGTGGACGTTTTTGATTCCGAGGAAGACGCCATCCGCAAGGCCAACGACACCATTTACGGACTGGCCGGGGCGGTTTTCACGAAGGACGGCGCGAGGGCCCAGCGTTTCATTCGCAAACTGCGCGCCGGCGTGACATGGATCAACACGTTCCATCTCACTTTCAACGAAGCTCCGTGGGGAGGCTACAAACAAAGCGGTTTCGGCCGTGAACTCGGGACCGCGGGCTACGACGCCTACACCGAAATCAAACAGATCAACACCAACCTGTCCTCTGCCCGGCTGGGTTGGTTCAAAGGATTCTGATTTCCCGCGGGTTTAATGCGGCAAGCCCAAACCCCAATCGGTCAGCGAAAAGCAAATCAATCCCGCGATCAGCAGCGATAAAAGGAACCACGCGGAGGAAATCAACTGCTGCTTGCCCTCGGGCTCCTCGAACAAAACGTCCCGACCCATGGTCAGGGAAAGCGCTAGGAGACCGATTGCACGGCCAGCGCCATAAATGAGGAAGAAAAGGATGATGAACATGACTACAGAGCCGATTTGAGCACAAGCGACCCGTTGCGCAAGTAGTTTTTTTTTGAACCTAAACGCACAAGATATGGGGGTGCAACTCATGCCATCCGGATAAATGAGGCCTTTTACTCTGGAATTCGTGACCGGATTGGTCGCTATTCAGGCTGGGTTTTGGGGACGGATTTTTTTCTAAAGTCTGGCCAGCCTGACCGCGCAATGCTTTAGTCGCGTTTCCAATCCTCTCTACCCATGACACTGCTCGGCATCGACATTGGCGGAACTGGCATCAAAGGCGCGCCCGTGGATGTGGAGACCGGCCAACTCACGGCGGAACGCCTGCGCATTCCGACTCCCCAGCCCGCCCTTCCCAACGCGGTGGCTGACGTCGTGGAGCAAATCGCCGCCCACTTCAATTATAAGGGCCCGACCGGAGTCACCTTTCCCGCCGTCGTCAAAAAAGGCGTGATCTACACCGCCTCGAATGTGGACTCCTCCTGGATTGGCACCAATGCCGGCGAGCTTTTTTCCAAACACGTCGGCGGACCGGCCACCGTGGTCAACGATGCCGACGCGGCCGGCATCGCCGAGATGCGCTTCGGTGCAGGCAAGGACCGCCCCGGCGTGGTCATCATGATCACCCTCGGAACCGGTATCGGGTCGGCCGTCTTTCTGGACGGGAAACTGCTTCCCAACTCGGAATTCGGCCATCTGCAAATCCGGGGCAAGGACGCCGAAAAGCGGGCCTCCGAGAAAATGCGCGAAGACAAAAAACTTTCCTGGAAACAATGGTCCAAGCGCCTGAGTGAGTACCTGAACGAAATGGAGAAACTCTTTTCCCCCGACCTCTTCATCATCGGCGGCGGCATCAGCAAGAAATCGGAAAAATTTTTTCCGCTGCTCAAGACCAAGACCGAGGTCATCGTCGTTCCCGCCCAAATGCGCAACGAAGCCGGCATCATCGGCGCGGCCTATCTGGCCCGGCCGCAATAACAAGCAGCTACTGCCCGGCCAGTTGGGCCCGCAGCCGGGCGAATTGCGCAGCCACGTCCTCCTGCTCCATCGGACGGTTCATGATTTCCTCGTAGCTTTCCTCCACCACCTGGTCTCCGCGGATTTCGAGCAAAAAGGGACTAGGCCGGCAGTGCATGGAGCTGCCGAATTTCATGCGGCCGCGGCACCATGTGACGACGAGCGACTTCATCGCGCGCGTGATGCCGACGTAAAACAAGCGCCGCTCCTCGTCCACCGTGCCCTCGGTTTTTGAACGTTCGTGCGGCAGCAGTCCGTCCTCCGCCCCGACCAGAAACACGTGGGGAAACTCCAGACCTTTCGCCGCATGCATCGTGATCAGGGTCACGCCGGAATTCGTGTCGGCCTTGTCCTCCTCGCGTTCGCGGTCAAGGCTGACCTCATCGAGAAATCCCTGCAATCCGTCGCGTGACCGCTTTTGATAATCGGCCAGCGCACGCAGCATTTCTTTCACATTTTCCTCACGGTTGAGGGTTTCCTCGGGAGTTTTGCAGGACCGCTTGAGATCGGCCATGTAGCCGCAGCCTTCCAGCAAACTGGAAAGGATCTGCGCCGCATCGACTCCCGGCGTGCCCACGCGGATGCGGGCGGCGTCCAACTCATCGACAAAAGACCGGATCGCTTCCGCCGCCTTGCGCGAACAGGTCTCCAGGTGGTCCGGGTGACGAAGCGCCTCGAAAAGACTCAGCTCCCGCTCGATGCTGAAGGCCAGGGCCAACTCGACCGTGGTCGCGCCGATTCCCCGCGGCGGAGTGTTGATGATCCGCAGCAGGGCGGGATCGTCCGAGGGATTGAGCAGGACGGTCATGTAGGCGGCGATGTCCTTGATCTCCCGCCGCTCGAAAAAACTTTTTCCGCCAACCAGACGATAGGGGATTTTGTTTTTGCGTAGATTCTCCTCCAGCAGCCGCGACTGGGCATTCATCCGGTAAATGACCGCGAAATGCTCCCAGGGAACCCTGGCCTCATCGCGATGCGCACCGATTTCCTGCACGACAAACTCTGCCTCCTTGCGGTCGTCCGGAACGGCAATCACCCGCACCGGCTCACCGCCCTCTTTGGGGCTCCAGAGATTTTTGCCGCGGCGGCGGGGGTTGTTTTTGATCAGCCGGTTGGCCGCACCGAGGATGGCATTGGTGCTGCGGTAATTTTGTTCGAGCCGGATGATTCGCGGATTGGGGAAATGCTTTTCGAATTCCAGGATGTTCGAGACTTCCGCCCCGCGCCATCCGTAGATGCTCTGGTCATCGTCGCCCACCACGCAGACATTCGGCGGTTGGCCACTGGCCAGCAGGTTCACCAGGTCGAGCTGGAGTTTGTTGGTGTCCTGAAACTCATCAACCATCAGATGCTTCACACGGGAGCGCCATTTCTCGCGGGCCTCGGGATGTTCATCGAGTAGCTTGACCGCCTTGCCCAGAAGATCGTCAAAATCCATCGCATTGAGGGCGCGGAGTTCCTGCTCGTAGCGATGGAAAACCGCGCCGAGCAGGGTATCTCCATCGATGGGAAGCGCGTTGTTCTTCGCCTTGCTGATAAAATTTTTCGCGAAATTCGGATCGAGCTTTTCGTCCTTGGCCGAAACGCGGGTGATGATTTTTTTAATCAGGCCCATCTGGTCGCTTTCGTCGAAAATCGAAAAGTTCGCCTTGTAGCCCAGCCGTTCGGCGTCCGCCCGCAGGATCCGCAAACACAAAGCGTGAAAGGTCGAAGCCGTGACCGCCTTGGCATCCGCCGCATCCACCATGCCGGCGATGCGTTCTTTCATTTCCCGCGCCGCCTTGTTGGTGAAGGTAACGGCCAGGATTTTCGAAGAGTCCTCGCCCTGCGAAACCAGCCACGCGATGCGCGCCGTGATGGTGCGGGTCTTGCCCGTTCCCGCACCAGCGAGGATGAGCATGGGCCCGGTCTCATGATAAACGGCCTCAAGCTGCTCCGGATTGAGATCGAAAAGTCGGAAACGGCTCATCGGAAGTCGGAGGTCGGAAGTCGGAAGTCGGAAGTTGCGAGATTCGCCACCACTTCGGGATACAGCCTGTGCTCCGCCACCTGAATCCGCGCGTGGAGAGTTTCCGCCGTGTCGTCAGGCAGCACCGGAACTTCGGCCTGGGCGATGATCTCGCCAGTGTCCATGCCCGCATCCACGTAGTGCACCGTGCAGCCCGCGATGGACTCGCCCGCTTCCAGCGCCTGACGCCACGCTTCGAGTCCAGGGAATTTCGGAAGCAACGAGGGGTGAATATTGATGATGCGCCGCGGGAATGCCTCGAGCAGCGGGGACTTCACCATCCGCATGTAACCGGCCAGAACCACCAGCTCAACTCCGGCTTCCCTAAGAATTGCCACCAACTCCGCCTCGGTCTCCGGGGAAAGCCGCGTCTTGTAGCGGCGGTCTACGACCGTCGCACTTTTGATTCCGGCCTCCTCGGCCAACCGCAGAATCCCCGCCCCGGCCACATCAGAAACCACCACCGCCACTTCCGCCGCAAGGCGTCCTTCCGCGATAGCGTCCCGGATGGCCCGAAAGTTCGAGCCCTTACCCGACCCCAGCACGCCGATTCGCAGTTTCCGCATCGCCGGGATGATGCCCTGCCCGAACCGACATGCAAGCGGTGCTTCCCAACATTTTTTTTTCCGCTAAGGATGCAACGCCGATGAGTCTGGAATCCTATTTGATAAGCCGGTCCAAGACGGTCGATGACGCCCTGAACCGCATGCTGCCCAAGGCCACGGTCAAACCCGCCACCATCCACCGCGCCATGCGGTACAGCCTCTTCGCCGGGGGCAAACGCCTGCGGCCCATTGCCTGCCTCGCCGCCGCCGAAGCCTGCGGCGGAACAATCGACAACGCCCTTCCCGCCGCCTGCGCCGTCGAATGCATCCACACCTACTCGCTCATCCACGATGATCTGCCCTGCATGGACGATGATGATTTCCGGCGCGGCCGCCCCACCTCGCACAAAGTCTTCGGCGAAGGCATCGCCGTCCTCGCGGGCGACGCCCTCCTCACCCAGGCGTTCGAAATCCTTGCCACCGCCCGCGAAACCTCCCGCTACAAAATCCGCGACCTCCTGCGCGAACTCTCCGGTGCCGCCGGCAGCCGTCAACTCATCGCCGGTCAGGTCGCGGACCTCGAAGCCGAGGGGAAAAAATCCACCCGCGCCGAATTACGTTTCATCCACGATCGCAAAACCGCCGCCATGATCATCGCCAGCCTGCGCCTCGGGGCCATGAGCGCAAACGCAAGCGCGACGAAGCTCACCGCCCTCACCCGATTTGGGAAGAACCTCGGCCTCGCCTTTCAGGTCATCGACGACATCCTCGACATCACGCAAACCAGCGAAAAGCTGGGCAAGAGTGCCGGCAAGGATCTCGCCGCGCAAAAAACCACCTACCCGGCCCTCATCGGCCTCGAGGCCGCCCGGCGTGAGGCGCGGTCCCTCACCAAGGCCGCCCATCAATCGCTCTCCCCGTTGGGATCAAAAGCCTCGCAACTGCACGCCATCGCCGATCATCTGCTGGTTCGTGAGTTTTGACTCACGGCAAAGTTCATGACGCGCCCCCATCTTCGCCTCCGTCTCGGCCGCGGCGCTCTTTCTGCCCTCCTGCTCGCGGTGATTGTTTCCTGCTCCCGCCCCCAGCCTCCCACCCCGACCGCCACTCCACCCGATCCCCTGATCTTGGAAACCCAGGCCCTTGCCCTTCAGGAAAAGGGCGACTTTGCCGCGGCGGAACCGCTTTTCCGCCAGTGTCTCCTCGAACGCCAAAAGACGCTCGGACCCGAACACATCGACACCCTCGCGGCCCTTAATAATCTGGCCAATTTGCTGCACGACCGCGGTGACAATGACGCCGCCGGCCAACTTCACGCCGAATGTCTCGAAGCCCGCACCCGCACGCTTGGTCCCGATCATCCGCATACTCTCGGCAGCCTCAACAATCTGGGGCTGGTTCTGCGCGACAAGGGAGACCTCGCCGCCGCGGAGATGCTCTACCGACAGGCTTGGGAAAGCATGAAAAAATCCGCCGGTCCAGACGATGGCGACACCCTGGCCATGTTGAACAACCTCGCGAATGTCCTCTCCGATCAGGGTCAATACGCCGCCGCCGAGTCCCTCAACCGCCAGTTGGTCGAATCGCTCGACCGCACCCTCGGCCCCGAACATCCCGCCACCCTCGCGGGCAAGGGCAATCTGGCCAATGTGCTCCTGCGCAAAGGCGACCCCTGGGCTGCCGGATCCCTCTATCAGTCCTGTCTGGCCATTCGCGAGCGCACCCAGGGCAAGGAACACCCCGAGACCCTGCTCGCTCTCAACAACCTGGCCGCCTTCCACCTCGAAACCGACAACCTCTTCGAATCCGAACGTCTTTACCGGCTCTGCGCCGCGGCCCGGACAAAAACCCTGGGCGCCGAACATCCCGAAACCCTCTCCACCCTGGAAAATCTCGCCCGCGTCCTGCGCAAATCCGGTTCACGCGACGAGGCGGAAACTCTGGCCCGTTCCACCCTGACCACACGCGAACGTATTCTGGGAGACGCGCATCCGGACACTCTGGACAACATGGCCACACTGGCCGGCATTCTCGGTGACAAAGGAGATGCCGCCGCGGCGGATGCCCTCTACGAAAAAGCCTTGGATGGACTCCGCCAGTCCCTCGGCACCGCCCATCCCACCACACTGACCGTCCTCTACGAGTATTCCCTCCTGAAAAGAAGCGAGAGGCTGGAGCAAGCCGCCCGCCGCCTCGCTTACGACCTGATGGCCGGAGCCCGCCGCACGCTTCCGGCCGGTCACCCGGATCGCGTGAAATACGAAAAGCATCTGGAGTCCTTCCGCTGACCGGCGCGCCGGGTCAGCGTCCTCGTTCCATCTCGGCCCGGCGCATGGGCATTGCATCCACGATGGCAAAAAGCTCGCGGGTGCTCAGCACGGAATTGCGACGGAGTTTTTCCCCGCCGTCCTTGCCGATCAGCACCACGGAGAAATCCCCCTCCTGAAACCGGGTTTTGACCACAAAATCGCGCTCGATCAACCCATCCCAGGCCGCCAGCAATTCAGCCGCCTGTTTTTGAAAGTCTACATTCTCCTGCGAGGGAGCGGAAATCACCAAAATGCGGTGGGGCGAAGCGGTCTGGGATTCCATGGCGAAAAGGAAGAAAAAAAGAATGGCGATTCGTGACATGGGAAAGGGTACTCCAAAAAGTACCATCCACAAACTCAGCTGTTCTTCCGCCGCGTCCCGGCTCCCAACTTGAGCCGCAATCCCGGCGAATCCCGCAACGCGCAGGCGGGTTCGATGCGGCCGGCGGAATCAAAACGCACCCCCTCCGCCACCAAGAGCCGCTTTTTCCGCGCGATGTCCGGCCCCACCGACCGGCCGGCAAAACCACCGACGGTGAGATCGGATGCGACCACACGATGACACGGCACATCGTCAAACGGACAAATCCGCAAAGCCTGCCCGACCACGCGGGCCGAGCGGCATTCAATGGCACTCGCCACCGCCGCGTAACTCGCCACTTTTCCCGCCGGAATCCGCCG
>JBMOHI010000042.1:0-11732 GCA_049317925.1 Terrimicrobiaceae bacterium | reverse complement strand
CCTTTTCCAACAACGCGGTGCGGGCCCGTTCCAGCTTCTCGCGCTCGCTGCGGGTAAGGCTGCCGATGCCCTGGCGGGCGATTTTTTCCAGAATCGGATCAATCGAATCATGCACCCCGAACTCCTCCTCGGGTTTGTCCGGAAGCACCCGCAGTTTCCGCGCTGAATTCTTCCTGCGGAAATACGCCGCCGGCGAGGGCAGGGAGAAGCCCCCCACTCCTTCCTTCATTATCCAGAGAACCGCAACCCCGCACGCGATCCACAGCGCACCAAGTTGAGCCGGCATTTGTACAGCCAGCAACTGGAGGGAGTTAACGCCCAGAAGAATTGCTGCCAGCCACCGCGCTTGCAAACCGAAGAAGATCTCCGCCGTGGGATAGATTACGACGAAGGCAACAAAGACGGCAAAATGAAGGGCGTCCGAGCCGGAGTAAAGATAGCTCCCCCCCATCAGGCTGAGCAGGCTGAAATAGACGGGTGCCGCGAGCAACAGCGCGACATACATCCAGACGAAGGACTTCCGCCCGATGAATTTCTCCACATCACGCCCGAAAATCGCCAAAAGGAACAACTGGATGACAGTCCAGAGAAACTGGCGGGGATCGGTCGAGACAAATGCATACGTCACGAACTGCCAAACATGCCCTTCGCGCAAAGCTCCATAAGTGGAAAACCGGAAGGCATCGAAAAACCATTGCGCACCCGCCGCCATGGCCAGACCGCTGAGAATCATGGCGACGCCGTGAGCCGCCGCCAAGATCGTTGCCAAATAGACCGGAACCCGGCCCACCCAGGTGATCGGCTCGCAATCCTCGTAGTTCCGGTTCGCTATCATCGCTGCCTCAGACTTTAATCTCTACAAACCTTGAAACAAGGAGGAAACTTCCCCGGTCACGACGAAGTGCTTGCCAAAATTTGCAAATATAAGTATTTCTAATAATAGCAACAAACGAAACGCCCTATGAAATCATCCACCACACTCGGAACCCACAAACCCTCCAATCGCGCCGTTCGCGATTGGGTTGACTCCATCGCCGCCCTCACCACTCCGGATAGCATTTTCTGGTGCGACGGATCCGAGGCGGAGGATCAGCTTATGCGTCAGCGCATCGTGGACTCCGGAGCCGGCCTCTGGCTGGATCCGAAGAAGCGCCCGAACTCATTGCTGGTCCGTAGCGACCCGCGCGATGTGGCCCGCGTCGAGCAACGCACGTTCATCTGCTCGCACTCCAAAAAGGACGCCGGTCCCACCAACAATTGGGAGGATCCGAAAACCATGAAGACCCGGCTTGAGGGCCTCTTCCGCGGATCGATGAAAGGCCGCACGCTCTATGTGATTCCCTTCAGCATGGGCCCGGTTGGTTCACCCATCGCCCAATACGGCATCGAGATCTCCGACAGCCCTTACGTGGTGGCCAACATGCGCATCATGACCCGCATGGGCACGAAAATCTACGAGCAACTCGACAAGGGAAAACCCTTCGTCAAATGCCTGCATTCCGTCGGCTACCCGCTCGATGGCCGCGCCGATATTCCGTGGCCGTGCGACCCGCCCAACACCTACATCACGCACTTTCCCGACGAGCGCCTCATCATGAGCTACGGCTCCGGCTACGGCGGCAACGCCCTGCTCGGGAAAAAATGTTTCGCCCTCCGCATCGCCTCCGCCATGGGCCGCGACGAAGGCTGGATGGCCGAACACATGCTCATCCTCGCGGTCAAGGACCCTGCCGGAAACAAAACCTGCGTCACCGCCGCCTTCCCCAGTGCCTGCGGCAAGACGAACTTCGCCATGCTCATGCCTCCGAAGGAACTCAAGGAACAGGGCTGGCAGGTAACCTGCGTCGGCGATGACATCGCCTGGATCAAACCGGGTCCCGACGGCTGGCTGCATGCCATCAATCCCGAGGCTGGCTTTTTCGGCGTCGCCCCCGGCACGTCCTACGACAGCAATGCCATGGCGATGGATTCCGCCCGCAAGGACACCATCTTCACCAATGTCGGCCTGACCGACGACGGCGATGTGTGGTGGGAAGGCATGACCAAGGAGCCGCCCGCGCACCTGATCGATTGGAAGGGCCAGGACTGGAAACCCGGCCAGAAGGATGCCGACGGCAAACCCGTCCTTTCCAGCCATCCCAACAGCCGCTTCACCGCCCCGGCGCAGAATTGTCCGATCATTGACGAGGATTGGGAAAACCCCGACGGCGTGCGCGTGAGTGCCATGATCTTCGGCGGACGCCGCGCCACCACCATGCCGCTGATTTTCCAGGCCTTCAACTGGATCCACGGCGTTTATCTTGGTGCGACCGTCGGGTCGGAAATGACCGCCGCCGCTGCCGGCACCATTGGTCAGGTCCGCCGCGATCCCATGGCCATGCTGCCCTTCTGCGGCTACAACATGGGCGACTACTTTGCCCACTGGCTGGAAATGCGCGGCAAAGTCAAACACCTGCCCCGCATTTTCCACGTGAACTGGTTCCGCAAAGGAAAAGACGGAAAATTCCTCTGGCCCGGTTTCGGCGACAACATGCGCGTGTTGAAATGGGTCGTGCAGCGCTGCGGCCTGGGAGCCCACGCTCTGGAGACCTCCATCGGCTGGGTGCCTCAGTATGAGGACCTCGACATGAAAGGCCTGGAGAAGGAAATCACCCCGGAGAAATTCGCCGAGATGCAGGCGATCGACCCCGAGGAATGGCAGCGCGAACTGCTGATGCAGGACGAGTTGTTTTTCAAACTCTACTCCAGCCTGCCCAAGGAGCTGATCTTCCAGCGCGAATTGCTGATTTCGCGGTTGTAAGCGATGGACAAGTGGGTTTCAGACCGCAGTCTGACTTCTCACAATCTCCAGTCAAATACCGCCGTAGGGGTAGGCAGGGATTGGTCAAGCAAACCGGAATATACCTCCTGAGCCCGCTCAGGGGAATAAAGGCCGCCCAGCCCCTCCACTTTCAACCGGCCCTCAGCCAGCCAGGCCTGAGCGGTCCGAAGATTGTCCATGATGGAATTCATCGCAAAATCCCGCGGTCGGACCGGCACCTGCCATTCCCATCCGCTACGCACGGAAACATAGCGGTGAAAAATTTCGCGAAGCAATTCGAAGGAATAAGCCTCTGTTTTGCGCCGCCAGGGAACACCAACAAGAAAGATCTCTCCGCCTTTTCGAACGCAACGGCATCCCTCGAGCACGGCCTGTTCATGGCCGCTGCACTCAATTTGGAGATGAATTCGATCCCGTAATTCTTCCACTTCCACACTGCCGCGGGTGTTCCCCAGTCCGAGCGCGGATGCTGCCTGTTGCCGGGAAGGCATCGGATCCACCGCAACCACATCGTAACCCGCCGCCCCGAAGACCTGACCAGCCAGAATCCCTACAGGTCCCAGCCCGGTAATGAGCACCGTCGCAGGCGGACGCACAATCGTGGAATTGAGCGAACTCATGCTCACTCCCGCGAGGCGGGCAAAAACGGCAACCTCGGGCGGCAATCCCGCCGGCAACCTGATCACGTCACCCTGATCAGCCTGCTGGCAGGCGGCGTGATTTCCGGAGCCAAATACAAGATCACCGATACGGAAGTCGCGAACTTCCGAACCGGCCTCTTCGATCTGAAAAACGCTGGCATAACCCGGATGACTCGGAAAATCCGATCCGAGATACCCCGAGTTCAGCTCCGTTCCCGGGCTCACCAGTGTCACCAGCGTGCGTCCGCGAATTTCCGTCGGTTGCAAGCGTCCTGAAAAATCCGGGGTTTCGATCACCCCCGCCATTTTGTGCGCAGTAAAAGCGATGCGTTTCATTTCATCAGCCCGCGGATGTAGTTCGCCGCTGCGGTGTATTCCGACCCCGTCTCCAAATGTTCCAGCCCGAGGGGAATGTCGGGATCCAGTTTCGCCAACTCATCGAGAAAAGCGCGGTAATCGAGCGTGCCCAGACCCGGCCGGCACTCATCGAGATGCACCGTCAGATTTTCACGCAGGATAATGTCCTTCGCATGGCAGCTTCGAATGTATGGTCCGAGCTTCGCAAAGCAGTCGCGGATGAAATCCCCCGAACGATACGCCCGTTCCGGGCAGTTGATCATGTTCACGGGGTCCAGATGCACCCCGAATCCCTCACGGTCAATCGCCCGGATCAACGCGAGATATTCATCGGGTGACGAAGGAAAAATCCAAGGCATTGTCTCGAGGGTGTACTTCGTCCGGCCCGGTTTCACCGCATCGATGATTTCCCGGGTCGTTTGCACAATAAGATCGAAAGTGTCCGAGGAAAGATTGTCCGGATGCGGCCCGTCCCATTTTTGCGGGTTGCGCGAACCCGCGATATTCACACAGCACCGTGCGCCCGTCCTTTCCGCCCAAGCCAGGCTCTGCTGGCAATGGACGAGGGCCTTTTTTGCTTTTTCAGGATCGGGATCGATGGGGTTCGACCACGCCCCGACCTCCGCCACCACGATGTCCGCCGCTAGCGCCGCATCGAGATACTCTTGCACCGTCCGGTCGTCCGCCTCCCTGCCAAACGGCAGGTTGGCCGCCGAGTATCCGGCGTTCTTAACCGCCATCACCCAGGAGGCGGCGTCAGGGGTTGGAGCATAGAGGGGGCCGGAGAGTCTCATCTACCCAAGTTGATTGGACCGATTGTAAAAATTCACGACATTCGTTTTGGCTGCTTCGGGTTGGTCCCCTTCGCGTGGCAATCGAATTTCGTTCATCATCCTGCGGGAAGCCGCGGGTTCGTGGTCGGAGAAACATTAAAAACTGCAAGATCTCCGGAGGCCGGCACCACTCCGCCAAAGCAACTGGAAGTCGAGTTGAAATCCGTTCCGGTGTTATTCCAAGTATCGCTGGCCGCCTCCAAATTTGCGCCCAACGAGATCAGGCAAAGAGGAACCGGAAGAGAACGGCAGGACAGTCTGGAGAGGAACTTCATAGGGCAACAGGGAGGGGGTTGACGGGCCCGCGGAACCGAGGGGATTTTCACAGCTTAGATTTTTTCCGGTGGATTCAAGGTAAAATGCCGGACAAGCGCAGCGCATTACGCGCAGTCCCGGCACCAACCTAAGGCGAGACGGCAAACTCCAGGTTTTTGACATCGGTGCGATGCGACCCGTTTCGGGACAGGTTGTAGAGAGCCAAACCTCCGGCTTGGAATATTGCCGATTTTTCCTCCGCCTCAAGATCCGGACTGCCATCGGCATCGGCATCCACGGAGATTTTCACGCCACTGCCCTCCTTCGAGAGAGCGATGGCAAAAGTGCGGAATCCTGTGCGGGGCAGAAGAGGCGCCCCCTGAACAAGAACCGTCTCAGCGATCTGTCCGGCCGCATCCGTACTTCTGCGCACGATACGGCCTCCAGCTAGATCCACGAGATATCCCTCCGTTTGCCGGTTGGCACGCAACAGGACTCCGGATCCCCCCTGATTGTAGGCATTGGCCACGATCAGGCGGATTCCGGCATGACCCGCCTGGTCCTCGATATTGGAGAACATCCAAGACGCTCCCTTGAGACCCTGCGGGGTGAAGAGAACCGCGGGCTTGCCTTCCTCATCGGGCACAGACCGGAATCCCCACGGCATTTGCTCTCCCATGGCCGTCCAGGCGATTCCCCTCTGACCCACCCCAGCGAGCCAGGGATCCTCGTCCAGATTGGCATCGCGAAAATCATCCACATACCGTTTAGCGGGACCGGCAAAGGGAACTGGTGGTGTCTCTTGGACCGGATTTTGGCCAGCCACCTCAAATGCGCCAGCATCAGGCCTGGCATCTCGCTGAGTTCCCATAAGATCCTTTTCAAGCGCACCAGCCGGGGCCAGGCGCGTGCCCGCATTGACGGCTGGACTATCCGCCGCCAGACGTCCGTCAAAAGCCGCGGGATCAGCCAGTTTCGCATCTTGCGTCACCACATCAAACCGCGTCGGCACAAGGTTAGGACTGGAGGAGACAAGCACATTGTTTCCGACGAACCAGCCACGAGGGATTTCGAAACTGTTGGAGAGAATATTGTTATACACCTGACCTCGTTTGCAGGCGGGGTTGATTCGAAAGATGCTATTGTTGCAAACGATGTCACGGCCCTCTCCCTTGAACGTTCGTTCCTCGGGGAAAACCACGAAGGTGTTGTGGCGGAAAATGATCCCATCCACGGGGTCGGCAATATTGACCGCATTGGCCCGGGTTGGTCCGAAGACATTGTTCTCGATCGTAATCTCCTCATTCCAGAGATCTTTCTCGCGGAGGTAGTTGTTGAACTGGATGCCTTGGGACTCGCAATTGTAGATCTTGTTGCCGCGGACCGTAACGCGGCTGTTCTGAGCTCCCGGAGTGCCGGGGCCGGGAATGAAGATGTGAATACCATCGCAGTGACGGCTCCACTTGGCTTCGCTATCCTCGACTCCATCATCCAAATTGAAAATCTCGTTGTTTTCAATCAGCGTGTCTTTCGCGCTGACGCAACGGATTCCGTCATGCCGGATGTCGTGAATCCGGTTTCCCACCACCCGGATGTCTGAGCCATTCAAAGTAAGCCCGATTCCCGTATTGGTGATATCGCACTTCTCAATCAGAACATCACTGCAGCCGCCCAATTCCACCGCGGACTTCTCGATGTTCTCGACACTGCCCACCCAGGGGCCGGCGCGCTCGATCCGACAATGGGCCAGTTGCAAGTGTCGTCCACCAAACAAAAACACACCGTCCGGCAGGCGCAAATTTTCCAATCGCAGCCAGACATCAAACGATCCCGTTTTATCCTCACCAGCCAGAACGCCCGCCCGCGCGCCGATCTTCACGCGTTCGATCGAGACCGACTTGAGGGGGTCCTGCACTTCGGGCGCGGGTTTGATCGTGACGTAATTCCCCTCAAAAATATTTGCGCCCGCCTTGCCTGAATATTCAATGGCGGGATACTCCCCCTCGAAGAGGAAAATCGTCTCCCCTCCCCGGGCAGAGGCAAGGGCTTGGGCAAGCGTTTTGAAAGGCGCGTTCCGTGTTCCCGGATTGCCATCTGATCCTCCGCCCGCGTTCACGAAAAAATCACCCGCACTCACGCTCGAAAAACTCACGCCCACAAAAAAAATGCCAAGACCCCGGCGCAGGGTAAGGAAACGCGAACGGGGCAGAATCCGGAGGGAATTCATGACGGCACTGTGTAAACGCTCGAAGTCCCTGACAAGAAAAATCTAAGCTGTGATTAGCGTCATTGACACGACAATCATCGTCAGGAGAAATGCAGATGATGATTCTCCCCTTCGCCTCCCGACTTCTCCCTGCCGATAAGAACAGTGGCCTGCAAATGCCGGATTATTGGATTTGGTGCAGTTCAGCCATTCGCGCCACCAATCCGGGTGAGGACGGCCGCTTTCATTTGTTTGCCTCCCGCTGGCCCCGGGCACTTTCGATGGCCGGGCATTGGCCGACCAATTCCGAAGTCATCCATGCGATTTCCGACACCGCGGAAGGCCCTTACCAATTTGAATCGGTAGCCCTGCCCTCGCGTGGTCCCGCGTTTTTTGAAGGGATGGCGACTCACAATCCCTGCATCCGCCATTTCGACGGAAAGTACTATTTATACTACGTGGGAACCACCTTTGATTTTGAAAGACCAACGCCCGCAAATCCCATTCGATACGTGGAGAACACCACCGAGTCTGCCCTGTGGCGCAAAGCCTGGGAAAGCAAACGCACCGGACTGGCGGTTTCCGACTCAGTAAACGGCCCGTGGAAACGCCTGGATCAACCCCTCCTGCAGCCCCGCCCCGACAAATGGGATGCCATGATCATCAGCAATCCCGGCATCGCCATTCGTGACGACGGCTATACGCTTCTCATCTATAAATCGCGCCGCAACTGGAACGCGCCGTTTGAACTCGGCCTGGCTCACGCACCCCATCCCGCCGGACCCTTTGAGCGCCTGTCCGACGAGCCAACTTTTCCGCTTCATTGCGAGGATCCCTGTCTTTGGTGGGAGGAAGGACGCTTTCACGTCATTATGAAGGACTTTTCCGGCGAATACTGCGGCGTGACCTACGGGGGCGTCTATGCCTCCAGTGAAAATGGGCGCGACTGGAAGATCGGCGCTCCCCCCTTGGCCTACACCCGCACCATCCAATGGTCGGACGGAACCTCTTCCGTCCATGGTAACGTCGAACGCGCCGGCATCTTGGTGGACGGAGGCCGGTCCACGCATCTGCTTTTCGCGATCACCGCGGGCGAAGAGCGCTATCCCTTTACCCCCCAGACCCGCAGCATTGTCGTTCCCCTGAAGGCCTGGTAAGGTTTCACTGTAAGTTCAGCGCTGTCGTCTTCGGTTTGCGGGGACCTTTCCGTCCCCCGTCCCTTGAGCAGATCCACCGACGCGCCCGGCAGCCCCGCCCGTCCCGGTTAGAGCACCGGAGCCAAGCTACACCAGGGTGCTCCGGCTTCGGAGAAAGTCTGAAAGGAGTCTGTGCACCGTAGGGCTCGTTCGCGCAAGTCCGGGACGACGAAGAGTTCTTCGGGTCCCTCTCCCATCCGCACGACATACTCGGCAGGAATGGATGTAATCCCCTGGGATGAAGCAAGGCCTTGGGAGATAATTTCCAAGAAGTCGACGCAGTCAGCCAACCCAACGCGGGGCCGCTTCATTTTCCCGTTAAGCAACCGGCCAAAATCCCGGTGAGCGAATCCAATAGTCTGTCCGAAACGGGAGGTGCCGATCCGGGAAAACAGACTGTCGTCCACCGTGAATACGCCCTTGTCCGTTTCAATGGTCAGCACGGTTGACTGGCCCGGGCCGGCGGCGTGGGACATGACGACGGAAAACCGGGGGCCGTCGGAAAACCGCCCGGTGAGCGAGCAGGTGTCATAGCTCTCGATCGCGCGGGCGCGGTAGAATTCGCCGCGAACGTCAACCGGCCGACCCCCGCCTGCCGCGCTTCCCGCCGCACAGAGGAGTTGCACGTAGTGAGACATGGCATTGGTCGCCGGACCGTCGAAAATCGGATTATCAGGACTTCCCATCTTCCCCGCCCACGAAGCCCGGGAATAGTACCTTGAGTTTCTCGGCCAAAGCGCGAGGGCCCGGAGCGAATGAATTTCCCCGAACTCCCCCCGACGAACCCGGGCCAGAGCGCGGCGGATCACCGGCCAGTTCATCATGTTGAACCCCACTTGCACGGACTCCTTCGCATCCAAACGAATCAACTCCCCGATCTGGGCCAGCGAAGCAACCGGGGGCTTCTCTAAATAGACCCGCAGCCCCCGGTGCAACGCACTTCGCGTCATGGAAAAGTGGGTAGGAATCGGCGTCGCGATGAAGACCCCGTCCAACTCCTCTTGGCTGAACATTTCCTCATAGTCGCCATATTGCCTGATGGAGTGGCGGGCGAGAGCGGTGATCGTAGACTCGGCCAGCGTTGAGGGGTCTGCCACCGCCACCAGGCGCATTCCATTCGCGGCTCCGTTCTCAACCAGCATTTTGAAATGACTCAGCGCAAATCCGCCGGCACCAATCAACCCGACATTTTTCCGTTTCGTTCTATCTTCCATAAAGCTTCGCGTCGTTTGGAAAGCGCGACGCCTCGCGAATTTTAATCCACCAGAGCTTCCGGACCAGCGGCCCGCTCATGGTTTCGGGATACCGCGGAAGTACGCGCGGTCGGAATCTGCCAGATAGGGGGTGTAAAGCGCAATCGGAATGTCCCTACTGGCCGCAAAGTTTGTGGACGTGTGCGGCAACTACCGCTCGTTTCTCCCCTGGCAGGGAGTGCTTCTTGTTGCCAGTGGATTTCTTTTCCTGGCGGTTGAACGACGTTGGCTCAAACTTGGCGGGTGGAAGGAGCACGTGGCTCCCTAAGCCGGCGGGAGCCGGGGTGGATATTGCGTTGTTGCCCGACACGGCCCGGGAAAAGATTTGCTAATCCACAAGTCAAATCCGATGGATATGACGCACGAAAGGACGCAGACATCATGAAAGCCCTCACCGCAGAGCGCAGCACCGTGGAGATCGCAGAGGCCAAGCCCCGACTCGCCATCCTACCCCTTGGCGCGACCGAGCAACACAGCAAACACCTGCCTCTGCAGACGGACACCTTGCTCTGCGAACACATTGCCCTGGCCCTCGCCAAAGAGTTGGATGCTTTCTGCCTGCCCGCCCTGCCCTATTCCATCTCGCACATGCACCGGGGCTCCGCCGGCTCCGTCTGGCTTGGAAACAAAACCCTGTGGCTCGTCCTGGAAGATATCGCCGCCAGCGTGGCGGAGAGCGGCATTGAAAATTTTCTGATTCTGAACGGGCATGGCGGAAACCAACTGCTCCCATCCGTCGTGCAAGACCTCAATCTCGCGCTTCCGCAATTGTTCAGCTTCACCCACAATGCTTACGCGGGTATTTACACAAGCGGGCTGTTTGAAGACCACGGCGGCTTGTGCCACGGGGATGAGTTTGAAACCTCGCTCATCTGGCATCTGCGGCCGGACTTGATTGACCCCGCCCTGTTTGAGGATCAGCCTGAAGTGATTCCGGTTGACGCGCTGCGCTACGCCTCATTCGCGCAAATCACGGACCTGACCCATACGGGCCGGCCCAGCCAGGCCTCGCCGAAGAAAGGTGAAAAAGCTTTTGCGTTCGCCGTGGACAACTGCCTCGCAGCCATCACCCGTACGCTGTCGGTGAAACGCAGAGTGCGCGGCGGAATTCGATCATGACCGCGATTGTCAGTAACGCGGATTTACGACTCCGAATATGAGCCTTACGATGCGATTGATGGGTTCGGACGATATGTCCTTCGCCAACTCCATCCGCGATCAAGCCGGATGGAATCAAACCCCGCAGGATTGGCAGGATCTGCTCAATTTTCCGGACTCTTTATGTTTCCTGGCCGTGGAGTCGGCCGGGCCTTGCTCGATCGGGCCCTGACGGCCGCGGCAGGGGTCGAGTGCATCGGACTGGATGCCACGCCCGCTGGCCGTCCGCTCTATGAAAAAAAGGGGGGTCGCGTCGTGGCGGACCTGAGCAGGTGGGAGGGAAATGGTCTCTGGACCGAGACGGGACCATCCGGCACGCTTTCGGACGACCTCCTTTCCTTGGATCGCAGCGTATTCGGTTGCGATCGCGAGACGTGGCTGCGCCGAGTGGCTGGGCGATCAGCCCTCGTCGCTGGCGCTGGATACGTCGGCCTTCTACGGGCGGGCGCAAAAGCATGGTATTTGGGCCCCTTGGTAGCGAGAAGTGGCAATGCTTCCATCGAGGCAATTGAACGGCTATTGCCCTTCGCGCATGGCCAGAAAGTCTACTGGGACTCGCCTGATCTTGCGTTTGCTTCTCCCTCGCAATGGGGATTCACCCGCCAGTGTCCCATTTATCGAATGATGCTGGGGAAGACACTCGAGCAGAAGGTCTCGCACATGATCGCCATCGCCGATCCCTCGACCGGTTGACCCAAAATCCGCGAATCACCTTCGGACTTTGCCTTTTCGCTCCCGCGAAAAGTGGTGGGCAGGACAGGATTATCCACGCTGTGCCAGCGGGGATCTGCATTTTGGCTGCGCCTTGACCGCTGGGCTCTTCGCGCCGGGCAGTCGAACTGCGTTTTGCCTGTGCTCCGCACAGGCTCCGGTGCGTCCCTCTGGCAGAAACGATATGTTTCGCTCTCGCGAAACGCCAGCCGGTCATCCTGTCGGACTTCTTTTTGCTTTTCGCTGTCGCGAAAAGTGGTGGGCAGGACAGGATTCGAACCTGTGAAGGCAATGCCAGTGG
>JBMOHI010000041.1:0-11774 GCA_049317925.1 Terrimicrobiaceae bacterium | reverse complement strand
ACGGCGAAGGTCGCAATTTTCTCCGCCTGGCCCGCGGGGATCTCACTGATCATCGATTTCAACACTTCCCAATGCGCGATGACCCGCTCGCGCTCCGCGGCAAGATTGCTGTTGGCTTCCTTGTCCGCCGCGGCATCACCGGAGTCGAACGGTTTCAGGGCGTTGAGAAAAGCGATGGAATCGTCAATTTTCCCCTTCGCCCGGGCGCTCCCCTCGCCGGAAGCGAGCGGAAGATTCCGGGAGAGTCCGGCGAGAAAAACCTCCACTTCCGCGATGTCGCGCGCTGCGCCATGGGAATACATGGTGCCGCCGCCGTTGACGATGTAGGCCAGGTCGCAGGATCCGCGGCGGCAACCGGAAAGGACGTCACGCCATTCGTCGAGAGTGAAGACCAGTTCGAGATTTCTTTTCGCGAGGAGATTTTCGGTTTCGAGCCGCTTGGCCACGGCATAGAGCTGCGCGGCGCGATCCTGTCCAGCCTCGCTGGGGTCGGTGCTTTCCAGCAGACCGTCCAGTCCGAGCTTGAGAGCGCGGGCCGCGGTCACGGGGGCTTCATCCGGAGAATCCTCGGCACAAATCCCCGCCATCGGAAAATGACAGGCCAGCAACGTCAGGAGCAGAAAGGCGGATGGGCATTTCATGAGAAACTATTTTGCGGGGTTGGCGGACCATGTCAATCAGGCGGGGTTGATTCCGCGGGGTGATCCCGGCATGATGCTCGGTCTCCCGAAGAATGACCAAGACTCAAGCACCAACCCGAAAGACCAAACGCGCCGCCGCGTCGTCGTGGCTGTCCCGTTCGTTCGCCCGGCTCTTTGGCAAACCGGAAAAGCCGCCCGCTCCACCAGCGGGGAGCCGTCCGACCGCACCGGCGAAGGCGGAGACGGCGCTGTTGCCGCCCTTCCCCGGATTGTCACCGGAGCAGATTCATGTTCCGAAGACCAAAGCCGACTGCCGGGCTGCGGCGAAAGAGATTCTGGCGGCAGGTGTGGCGGGATTCGACACTGAGGCCAAGCCGACTTTCAAGGTCGGCGAAAAAAGCACCGGACCGCACGTGGTGCAGTTTGCCCTCACAGACCGGGCCTTCATTTTTCAACTTCATCGCGACGAATGCCAGAAAGTGGCGGCAGAGCTCATCGCCTCCGAGCAGGTGCTGAAAGTCGGATTCGGTTTACGGAACGATCACGGACAAATCCGCAACCGCATGGGAGTGACACTGCACAACGTTCTCGACCTCGATCACGTCTTCCGCAAGCAGGGTTACAAAGGCCAGATCGGCGTGCGCGCCGCCATCGGGGCGGTGATGAAGTTGAACTTCCCCAAGTCCAAGACCATCAGCAAAAGCAACTGGTCGGCCGCGCAACTCACCCCGGGCCAACTGCGCTACGCGGCTAACGATGCCTATGCCGCGCTGAAAATTATGGAGGCCCTGAAACTTGAACCGGCGGAGATTTCGGGCCACCGGCGGCATTGAACTTTCGCGGCGCAACGGATAGAGAAGCCTCCATGACGGTCATGAGGATTTTTATGGCGGGGTTTTTGGCCGGATGCACGTGGCTTGACGCGGCCACCTATTGGGAGGAGAGCAGTGCAGCGGTTGACGAAGCGGTTGCCGATACAAACACGGCTGCGACCCGTCTCGTGCCGCTCGCGGCCCAGGTGCCTTTCCAAGATTTCCGTTATCCGCACGTGGACAACCTCGAGAATGTGACCTTCATCGTGGACCAAGCCCCGAACCACGGGATCTATCGGTCGTTTGCCATGGGGCGCAGCCTGCTGCCGTTGGTGCAGTCCGGCACGACCACGCTCCCCTCCGGCGGGGCTGTGGCGGATTATCTGCGCGGACTGCAAATGGACGGCGCGGAATTTATCTTCAACGCGACGGACTCGCAAAACCAACGCGGGCTGTATTTCTGGCGGAACGGAAAACTGCAAACCATTGCCCGCACGCGGGAAACGGTTCTGCCGGGCGATGATCAGGTCTTGACCGATGTCGAGTATGGCAGCCTCGCCGGTGGAAACGTGTTTTACACGGCGGAGACACCGGCCGGCATGGCGCTGGTCATGCAGAACGTAGACATCGGCGCGAACCGGGTGCTGTTGAAGACGGGCGTGGCCATCCCGGGCCGGAGTGACGCGGCGTTTGAGTATTTTTCGCCGCAGAATTGGACGGACGGCGAGAGCGTGGTCTTCCGCGCTGCGCGGGTGGCCGATCCCCATGCCAAGCGCGAGAGTCCGGACGGCGTGCGGGGGCTCTATGGCTGGTTCGGGCAGATGCCGGCGGACCCGGGTGCATTCGCCTTGGATAGCTTGCGCACCATTGCGGACTGGACGACGCCCATTCCCGGCATGGCGGGAAAAACCTTTACCGATTTCCGCAGCGCGCCGGTGAAACAGGGATTGGTTGCCTTTGTCGGCAGCGGCACCGATTGCGAAGGCGTCTACATTGCCAACTCGAATGCGGCGGACTCAACACCGCGGGTCATTGTCGATACCGAGACCAGGCTTCCCATTCTCGGCGACAAGTTCACGGGGTTCGGAATTTTTCCGACCATCTGCGGGGACTCCGTCGTCTTCACCGGACGGTCGGGAGACTTCGAAGGCGTCTTTTTGTATAGTCCCTCCACCGATGCTCTCTTCGTTCTGGCGGACAACCGGACGCCGGTCGATGGCAAGGCGGTGAAGGGTTTTGAGATCGCCGGACATTTCATGGTCCGCAACCGCTTCGCCATCACGGCGAACTTCGAGGATGGCACGTCCGGGGTTTATCTGGCCACCATCCCGACCGACGGCTTCACCCGCATGGGCGCGCCGGGGCTCTGAAACGGGCAACCGTGGCCGCGCCCGTGAGGGCGTGGTGGGCGGGATAGTCACTGTCTCGCGGCGGGTGCGACAGAAGACGCCGGAAGCTGGTTTTTCGGCATAAAGTGTGCTACATACCTCCCTCACAAAAAGATACGCATGTCAAAAATCAGACTCTCAGGAACCGTCCTCGGGGCGGAAGACCCCAACCGGGCCTCGCGCGCCCGGCTTCTCTATCTCCTCTTCGCGGGCGGGTGGGACATTTACAACTCGAACGGCGACCAAAAGATCACGCTCTCAAACATCGAGAAAAAGATCATCGAGTCCAACGCCTTCGTCTTCACCCCCGGCGCAACGCTGGAGGACATGTTCAAGGCCATCTCGATCTTTGTCGGCTTCCAAACCCTTGACCGCAATCTGGCCGGCAAGCCCACCATCATTCTCAACGAAGACGCCTCGTGGGATCCTTTCTTCGCCGTGCTGGCTCATCTCCGGAAAATGGGAACGGTTTTGCAGGACTACAAAGATTACCTCCTCGCCGTGGAATCCCCCGAGGCCGTGCTGGACACCCTCGCTCGCGCTCAAACCCAGGGCCTGCCGGATGCCGGCCGACACAAGATTGGTGAAAGCCAGCCACCCGTGGTCGAAGTGCCGCTGCCTGAAGATTACATCGGCAGCGCTTGTGTCTTTTGCTCCGCCTCATTGGAAGATCCCAGCTATCTCGCGGATGGCGAGGCTCTGGGGCGCATCCTGGCGGAGAACAAAATCGGCTGCGTCTCCGGCGCAGGACGGTCGGGCATTATGGGCGCGGTAGTGAAGGGATCCGTCGATGCGGGTGGCTGGGCGGCCGGGTCGAATGTGCCGCACATCATCGAACTCGAGGGCCTGCCGGAGGGCTTATCCAGTTTCTGGCTGCGTCCCGATATCTACACCCGCATGGAAGTGATGATCGAGAACTCGCAGGCTTTCGTCATCTTTCCGGGCGGGGCCGGCACGGTGCAGGAGCTGCTCGCGCTGATGATTTTCAAACGTCAGGGTCACCCGCTCATGGCTGGCAAACCGGTGGTGATTTTCAACCGGCAAAACTATGCGGGCCTGGGATTCTGGGATCCGCTTATCGATCTGCTCAGCGATATGTGCGACCCGGGTGATTTTGTGGTGGCCAGCAATCTGGATGACATTCTTCCCGCCATTCAGCCCGGAATGAAAAAACTTCTGGCGGCCGAAACGGTGGGTTCGACGAAGGAAAAGCTGGCGGCTTGACTCGCTTTCCCACCCGTGGAGCCCATTCCTGCGGTCAATCCAGTCCGACCCAAGTGGCCCTGGATCACCCTGATCATATTGCAGGTGATCCAACTGCTTTCGCTGGTGCCCTGGCTGCCAATGGCCGGTCTGGCCGTGATGGCGTTCGATGCGCCCGGCTCGACTCAAATGTGGCAGCCCTGGGCCTTCGTGCTGGCCATTTGGTCCTATCCGCTCTGGCTCATTCTGGCGGGGATCATCTCCTGGCTCCTCTTCACGTTTCGCTGGTACAAATCCGCCGTGGTATTGAGCGCCGTCTTCACCCTGCCCATGCCGGCGCTGTTGTTTCTTCTCATCGGAGCGAACCTGATCAATTGACGCGGCCGACTTAAATCTTCCGACCCGAGCGGAGCGCCTTACAATCACCAGTCATGCGAAAGTTCCTCTTCGTCCTTCTCGCCCTGGCCGCCGTTTCCCCCACCCCCGCGGCAGGACTCCCGGCTCCCTTTTTTCAACTCGACCTCTCCACCACTCCTGGCCTTCCGCCGGAACTCCGCTGGGTGCCCGAGGGTCCGAAGGGAGAGCCCAGTCTGCGCGTGGACGTTCCGCCGGAAGGCAACACCGGGACTTTCCTCGCGAGCATTCCCCTCGACCTCGCCGCCCTGCGCGGAAAGGAGATTCTTCTCTCCTATGATGTCCGGGCCGAAAATGTCAGTAAACCGGACAAGGACTACAACGGCGTCAAGGTTCAACTCCACTGGACCTCGCCCTCAGAGGGCCCGCGCTGGTTCAACGAAGGCCAGCTCATGGGCACCTTCCCATGGAAACGCTCCGAACTCCTCGTCCGCGTCGCACCCGATGCAACGGACGGCGTCCTCCAGGTCGGCCTGCAAGGCTGCTCCGGCACGGCCTGGATCGCCAATGTCACCATCACCATTCTCCGCGAAAAACCCACGCGGCCCGGCCGCCTGCGCGGAATGGTCAGTCCGTCCATCTACAATCCGCAGGACCTGACCGACCTCGCCTCCTGGGGCGCAAACTGCATCCGCTGGCAGTTGAACAATGCCGACTGGGCCCGCACCGACATCCCCTCCGATCCCGCCGCCTACGAGAAGTGGCTCAAGCCCAAGCTCGACGAACTCGCCTTCGTTCTCGACCAGGCCCAGACGCTCGGCCTCAAAGTCATCCTCGATCTCCACGCCCCGCCCGGCGGACGCTTCCCCGACGGCACCCTGCGCATGCTGATGGACAAGCCGCTCCAGGAATTCTTCCTCTCTATCTGGAAACACATCGCCCAGCGTTTCAAAGGCCACCCCGCCCTCTACGCCTACGACTTGATGAATGAACCGCTGCAACTCCGTCCTTCCCCAAGCGGAGTGCGCGATTGGGCCAGCCTCCAGGCCGCTGCCGCCGCCATCGTCCGCGCTGAGGACCCCGCCACCGCCATCATGCTCGAAGTGGACCCGTGGGATTCGCCTGAAGGCTTCGCCTGGATGGAACCCGTCAACGTGCCGAACGTCATCTACTCCGTGCATATGTATTGGCCCAACGAATACACCCACCAAGGCGTCGACCGCCCCTGGGTCACGCCCGAGGATCAACCCAAATATCCCGGCACCTTCAACACCCGCCCGTTCGATCGCGCCGCCCTCGCTGCCCAGCTCGCTCCCGTGCGCGAATTCCAACAAGCCTACGGCGCCCGCATCTTCGTCGGGGAATTCAGCGTCGTCCGCTGGGCCCCCGGCGGCGCGCAATACGTCGCCGATCTGATCTCGCTCTTTGAGGAATACGGTTGGGACTGGACCTACCACGCCTTCCGCGAATGGCCCGGCTGGAGCCTCGAACACGCTGATCTCCCCTACGATCAAAAGAACCACCCCGCCGCCACTCAGCCCCCCGACCGAGCGCGGGTGGTGCGGTCGTGGTTTTTGAAGAATTAGACCCCCGGTGTAACCGCGGTCTTTGACCGTCGCACTTTCCTCTCTCTTTTCTTCCGACGGTCACAGGCTGCCGCCAACCTAACGCGCTCACCCCGGCAGTGCCAATTGAGACGACGCTCTTATGTTGACCGCAAACCGATTTCGATTTCCGCGTGTTTTGACTGTGAACGGTCGGTGTTTGCCCTCTAAACTCATTTAATGAAAATTTTGCCACAAATCCGGTTCGCTGGATTCGGACTGTCCCTTTTGCTCGCTGCGTGCTCAGCGCCGGAGCAGAAACCGAATACCGGCAGTCCTTCCGCAAGCTGGCGGATCTCCCCCCAAGCCGCCGGCCCCTTGCGCCTGGGCATGACAGCCGTGGAAGCCGCCGCCGCGTTGGGATCTTCCTACCGGGTGACCAATCCGCTTGCTCAGCCCTTCGTAATCATCGATGCCCAATTCGTCGTCTGGGACGGTGCGGGTGAAAAACTGATGGAGTTTCTCATGACCGATGCCCTGCAACCCAGCCGTCCGGGCAACACCATTGGAACCATCATGGCCAGGAGCCCGCGTCTTGCCACGGCGGAAGGAGTCGCGCCCGGCATGACCATCAAGGCCGCCGCTGCAATCTATGGTGCGGCCATGCTGCGAAAGAGCGCGGAAGAGGGTTTCGGTGGTGAATGGGTGTCCTTCGCGCGGGCTCCGTCCGGCCTGCGCTTCTCGGTGTCCGGTCCGGGCGGCGGACAGGCGGGTCTGTATGAACCCTCGACTTTCCAAAGCGCGAACCATGTCGAAGGGGCTGTGATCCACGCCATCGAGATCGGGCGGCCTTTTCTCAATTAAATCGAAATGAAAGTCGAACGGGTCAAATACATCATCTGGGCAGCGGACATGAACCGCGCGGTAGCATTTTACGTGAATGTCTTCGGGGGAACCGTGTTGAAACAAAATGACGTCATCAGCGAGGTGGCCGTTTGTGAAGGCATCATCGGCATCCACGGCGGCGGCGAAGGCGCGCGGACCTGGACGGGCCTGAGTTTTCAGGTGCCGGATGTGATCGTCGGAGCCGCGGAGATCGTGGCGGCGGGCGGACAACTTGTGCGGGAACCCCAGCCCGAAAACGGCGAACCGCCGCATCTGGCCATGTGCGTGGACACCGAAGGCAACGAGATCATGCTTTCGCGCAAACGCCACTAGGCGTTCCGGCCCTGCCCGCCGGACTTGACTCCGCGGCGGGCCGCCACAAAATCCGCCGCCATGCGCACATTGGTTCCGTTGGTGTTGTTTCTTGTTTTGGTTCTCGGCGAGGCCTCCGCGGAAAAGATCCGCGTGGTCACCCGCGACATCGAGCCGTTCTCGTTTGAACGCGACGCACGCCGCACCGGTTTTGCCATGGAACTGTGGGACAACGTGGCCCGCGAGCTGAAGCTCGAATACGACATTACCACCGTCGGCAGCGCGAAGGAGATGGTGGCCGCGCTAGAAAACAAAACCGCCGACGTCGCGGTGGGTGCGTTGAGTATCACGGCCGAGCGCGAAACAGTCATCGATTTTTCGCAGCCATTTTACGAATCGGGTTTGCAGATTCTCGTCTCACATAAAGGCGGCGGGATCACAGACACGATTTGGTCGTTGCTGCGGAATTTTCTCAGCTGGCAGTTGCTCGCGGGATTCGCCGCAGCCATCGCGATTATGTTTATCATTTCGCATCTGGTCTGGATGTATGAACATCCGGTCAACGAAGAGATGTGGCCGCGCTCCTATCTGACCGGCATCGGGGAGTCCCTCTGGTGGACGCTGAGCATTTTTTTGGTCGGCGGCGCGGACAACAAGGGGCCGGTCGGCCTGGGCGGGCGCATCGTCGCGACGATCTGGATGCTGGCCAGCGTGATCGCGGTCTCGCTTCTCACCGCCTCGCTCAGCGCCGTGCTGACGGTG
This sequence comes from Terrimicrobiaceae bacterium, assembly GCA_049317925.1. Classification (GTDB taxonomy): domain Bacteria; phylum Verrucomicrobiota; class Verrucomicrobiia; order Chthoniobacterales; family Terrimicrobiaceae; genus CAMASH01. Next base: position 3,873 of record JBMOHI010000041.1, on the reverse strand, counting down.
AATTCCCTGGCCAGCGACATCAGGGGACCAAACGACCTGCCCGGCCAGAAGGTCGCCACCATCGCCGGCAGCACCTCCGAAACCTGGTTGGAACAACTGGGGGAACCGGGTGGGCAGCGTGTCACCGTCCGGGTCTTTCCGAACATCCCGGCGTGCCTCGACGCGCTGAAGAATGGCGAGGTGAAGGCCGTGGTCTTCGACGCGCCCGTCCTCCAGTATTACGTGAACAAAGTCGGGCCGGACCAGTTCGCGCTCGTCGGCGGACTTTTCGAGCGGAACAACTACGGCTTCGGACTTCAGCAGGAAGGCAAGCTGCGGGAGCGAATCAATTTGGCACTCCTGAACCTGAACGAAACCGGATTTACCGACAGCCTGAAAAAAACCTGGTTCGGCGAGAAGAACTGATTTCCCGCCCTACCACGGAATCACCGTGCGTTCCTTGATGAAGCAGCCTTGCAAGGTTCGCGGAGCCTCAAGTGCCAGCCAGACGAGCGTGTCCGCCCCCTCTTCGGGTGTGAGCGGCGCTTCGGGTCCGCCCATGTCCGTGCGGCACCATCCGGGACACATGGAATTCGTCATCACGTCGGCGTCGGGAACAGCCGCCACCAGCTGCTGGGTGAGCATATTGAGGGCGGTCTTGCTGATGCTATAGGCCGGGGCCCAGGGCTGCGGTTCGCCGTCGAGCTGGCCGGCGCCGCTGGAGACGTTGATGATGCGGGGGTCGTTCGATCTCTGGAGCAGCGGCAGCAGGGCCTGGGTGATGCGGAATGTGCCAATGACATTGGTTTCGAGGGTTTCGCGCAAAACTCCGGGCCGGAGATCCAACAGGCTCGCGTAGTGATCGAGCAGGATGGCGGAGTTGTTGACCAGCACGTCGAGCCGCTCGTGCCGGGATGCGAGCGCAACCCCGGCGGCCGCGACACTGGCTTGGTCGGTGATGTCCAGTTGCACCCAATCGCATCCCACGTCGGCGGCTGCGGTTTCAGCCCGTTGCGCATCGCGGCTGCCGATGACAACCCCGGCGCCCCTTGCGCTCAGGAGGCAGGCAGCAGCAAGGCCGATGCCACGCGTCGCCCCGGTGATCAGAATGATCTTCTGCGTCTTATCTCCTTCTGCGCCGGTCCGTCTAGCGGACGCCAATCAGGAATAGCAGATTGAGTCCGAGGGCGAAAAGCAGGGCTCCCAAAAAGATGCAGACCGGCAGGGTCAGCACCCAGGCCATTAGAATGTTGCGGAGAGTATCCATTTGCAGACCCGATTTATTGGCGGCCATCGTGCCGGCGATGCCAGAGGAAAGGACGTGAGTCGTGCTGACCGGCAGACCGAAGTGGTCGGCTGCGAGGATGGTGCCCATGGCGACAAACTCCGCCGAGGCACCTTGCGCGTAGGTCAGGTGCGATTTCCCGATCTTCTCGCCCACCGTCACGACGATGCGCTTGTAGCCGATCATGGTGCCGAGGCCCAGCGAGATCGCGACGGCGTATTTCACCCACAGGGGAATGTAGTTGGTCAGGGTGTCCACGTTCGTGCTGAAATCCACTTCGGCTTTTCTCGCGACGGGGTCAGTCAGAACACCGGTTTTGTTCAGCTTTTTGATGGCCGACGAAACGAGGTAAAAATCCGTCCGCATGTCCCGTCGGGCAGCTTCTGGCAGATCTTGAAAGTTCCCCGCATCCTTGAGCGTCGCGGCGATGACTTCGGACTTGCCGGCCAGCGCGGCGTAGGTCGCGGGTGTGAGGGTTCCGTCGTTCTTGAGGTAGGCCGAGATTGCCTCGGTGGAAGCGAGTTCGGTTTCCGGCGGCTTGGCTCCGGCGGCTTCCTTGGAAAAAATCCCGCTCAGTTGGAGGGCAGAGGCGGCGACCTGACGAACCGATTCATTCGGGGCATCCATTTTCAAGGCATACACACCGGGCAGGATCCCGACCAGGATCAGCACGATCAGGCCCATGCCTTTTTGGCCATCATTGGAACCATGGGCAAAACTCACGCCGGTGCAGGTGAAAAGAAGAATGAAGCGAATCCACCAGGGCGGCGGGGCTTTTCCCTCGGGGGCTTTATAGAGGCTCGGGTTCTTCACCAGCACCTTGATGAGAAGGAAGAGCACGCCCGCACAGACAAAGCCGACAACAGGCGAGATGAGGAGCGCCATTCCCACCTCCTTCGCTTTGGCCCAGTTGACCCCGGAGCCGAACGCGTGAATGCCTCCCTGCATCATGGAATTGGCCAGACCGACGCCCATGATGGAACCGATCAGGGTGTGGGAACTGGAGGCCGGCAGGCCGAAATACCAGGTGCCCAGATTCCATGTGATGGCCGAAAGCAAAAGAGCAAAGACCATGGCAAATCCCGCCGTGGAACCGATGTTGATCACCAGTTCGACCGGCAGCAGGGCCACGATGCCAAAGGCAACCGCGCCGGAGGAGGTCAGGACACCGATAAGATTCCAGATGCCCGACCACACGACCGCCGGAGTCGCTTTCAGGGTGTTCGTATAAATGACTGTGGCCACGGCGTTGGCCGTGTCGTGGAATCCGTTCACGAACTCGAAGCTCAGGGCCAGCCCGACGGCCAAGACCAGAAAGATCAGCGTCAGGACCGTTGGAGATGTGGTTGCGGCCGTCGCAGCGAGAAAAAAGTCCAACATAACCGAGTGCTCCAGAGAACTAGCAGCCGCACCCTGCACAAACAAAGAATTATTCTTGTGACAACTTCGTCACATTTGCCTCGCCGCAGTGGCAGTTCGTCCTGGCCTCCCGGATCCGGCGGGAACGGCGCACCACGCCAGGTTGCCGCGCCGGATAAAATGTCTCCTTCCCGAGCCACAGTCTTCGTGGCAATATCCCCTTCCCTCAAATGAGACCAATTTTATGAGCACAACCGAAAAACACGAATTCCAAGCCGAGATCGCCCAGCTTCTAGATATCGTCATTCATTCCCTCTATACCGACAAGGAGATCTTCATCCGCGAACTCATCTCCAATGCGGCTGATGCCACGGAAAAATTCCGCTTCCTCCAAACGTCCGGCACCGAAGTTTTTGAACCCGACCGCCCGCTCACCATTGCTGTCAGCACGGACGACACCGCCCACACCATCACCTTCACGGATTCGGGCATTGGCATGACCCGCGACGAGTTGATCGAGAATCTCGGCACCATCGCCCACTCCGGCTCAAAGGCCTTTTTGCAACAGATCAAGGAAAACGCCAACAACCCAAGCATCATCGGCCAGTTCGGCGTGGGCTTCTACGCCGCCTTCATGGTCGCCACCAAGGTGACCGTTTTCACCCGGTCCTACCAACCGAACGAAAGCGGCTGGATCTGGAGTTCGGACGGCGTGAGCAACTATGAAATCGAACCCGGCCTCGATCTCAACCGCGGCACAAAGATCGTCATCAATCTCAAGGAAGCCGACCGTGAGTTTTCCCGCGCCCAGCACGTCGAGTCGATCATCAAGCGCTACTCGAACTTCGTCGGTTACCCGATCGAACTCAACGGCACCGCCGTCAACACCATCTCGGCGGTTTGGACCCGCAACAAATCGGAGTTGACCGACACCGACTACGACGAGTTTTACAAATTCATCGGCCACGACATTGATGGACCGCTTTACCGGTTCCATTTCAACGCAGACGCTCCGCTGGCCATTCGCGCTTTGCTTTTCGTGCCCAAGCACAGCCTGGAAAAACTCGGCATGCCCAAGAGTGAATCCGAAGTTCATCTCTATTGCCGGAAGATCCTCATCCAGTCGAAATCCAAGGGCCTCTTTCCCGAATGGCTGCGCTTCCTCAAGGGCGTGGTGGACAGCGAGGATCTCCCTCTCAACATCTCGCGCGAGACCATGCAGGACTCCGCCCTGATGCAGAAGCTCAACA
>JBMOHI010000040.1:0-11821 GCA_049317925.1 Terrimicrobiaceae bacterium | reverse complement strand
TTCCAAGCATGAAGAAAATCACCGGGATTGCAACCTGACAACTTGCGCTTTTCAGGTCGGCCGGAAAACGGTTGAGTGCGGCGATGCAGATTGAGCGCCTGATTTCCCTCCCTCCGGCTATGGCCGGGGTTTTTGGCGGATTGGAGGGAAAACCGGAATGGTTCGCGACCTGCGACCCGGCCGGTTCCAAATTGGGGTCGGGGGGTGGCACAGCGCATTTACTGGCGTCCGCCTGGCGTGAGCAAGGCCGCGCGAAGAGCTGCGCGGAATGGCTGCGTTCGGGCAAACATCTCGCTTTGCTCGCGGGCGGACAAAGCCGCCGCCTGCCCGCCTACGCCGCGCCGGGAAAAATTCTCATGCCCATGCCCGTGCTGCGGTGGGGCGTGGGGCAGCGCCTTGATCAGTCGCTGCTTGATCTTCAACTCCCCGACTACGAGCGCATCCTGAATCACGCGCCCGATTACCACAGTGTGCTGGTGACCAGCGGCGACGTGTTGCTGACGTTTTCGCAAAACCTTCCGGCGTTTCCGGAGGTGGATATTCTCGGACTCGGCATCTGGGTCAGCGCGGAGACGGCCTCGCACTTCGGGGTCTTTTTCACCGCCCGTTCCCGACCGGAGGAGATCGCATTTTTCCTGCAGAAACCCAGTCCGCAGGAAATCCAGCAACGGGCCCGTGATCATTTGTTCCTGGTGGACACCGGCATGTGGCTGCTCAGCGCGCGGGCGGTCGAGGTGCTCCTGCGCAAATGCGGATGGGACGAAGAGCGCGGGACGTTCGCGTCCGGTGCACCGGGCTTTTACGAACTCTATGCGGAAATGGGCCTCGCCCTGGGAACGCATCCGCAAAAAGCGGACCCGGAAATCGCCGCGCTAACCTCCGCGGTGGTGCCACTGCCGGATGCGCAGTTCAGCCATTTCGGGACCAGCCGCCAGATGATCGGATCGGTCTCGGCCCTGCAAAATGCCAACCTCGATCAGACGCGCTATGCGCATCCGGGGACGAAGCCGCATCCGGATATTTACGTGCTGAATTCCGAATTCGCCTTCACCACGCGCTCCAGCAGCAACCAGAACATCTGGGTCGAGAACTGCGCCCTGCCGGACGGACTCGCGCTGACCCAGAACAATGTGCTGACCGGCATCCCGGCCGGACCATGGGACTGGCAGATCGAACCGGGGGTTTGCATCGACTTCGCGCCGGTCGGCGAAACCGAATTTTGTGTGCGGGTGTATGGATTCGACGACATCTTCAAAGGCCCCGTCGGAGGCGACGCTGTTTACCTCGGGCGTCCGCTCTCCACGTGGCTCACGGCGCGCGGCCTGACTTTGGAGGCGGCATCCATCGCCCCGGACACCGACATTCAGGAAGTCGCCCTTTTTCCGGTATTGCCGACGGACGCGATCGAGCCCGCCTTCGTGCAATGGCTGTTCGCCACGCATCCCGACAACCGGCCTGACTACGCGACCCTCTGGCTGAAAGCGCGGCGGTTGTCAGCCAACGGAATCGGCGAGCAGATCAATTTAGCACGGCTTTACGCCCAGCGCCGCGCCTTCGCCGCCCGCGCGATTCCCCGGATCTTTGACAACCGCGCGGTCAATAATTTCTCCCGCATGGATCTCGCCCACATGGCGGAGCTTTTTGCCGGAGCCAACGGGAAGCTGCGCGCGGGAGGGACGGAATCCATCCTGCCCTTGGACCTCGCGCAGGAGGAAATGTTCCGCGCCGCCATTCTCCGGCGCCGCGATGAGGATTTTTCGCATCACGAAACGAGAGCGTTCGGAATCCTGCGGGAAACGATCGTTGCTTCCGCCGCCCGGCATCCCGCCACACCCAAACGCAATCTCATCGAAGACCAGATTGTTTGGGGCCGCAGTCCCGCGCGGTTGGACCTGGCGGGAGGCTGGACGGATACGCCGCCGTATTGTTTGAAGTTTGGCGGAGCGGTGGTGAACGTCGCTGTGAATCTCAACGGTCAGCCGCCCGTGCAGGTCTTTGCCCGCTACACGAAAGAGCGCGGAATCGTCATTCGCTCCATTGATTTGGGGGCGGAAATCCGGGTGCGGACCCTGGAGGATCTGCGGGAATATGATCGCGTGGGGGCAAAGTTTTCCCTGGCCAAAGGGGCGCTGGCGCTGGCCGGTTTCGATCCGCGGTTTTCCGGCCACGCCGGAGCGCATACGCTGGATGAAATTCTGGAAGCCTTTGGCGGCGGACTCGAGATTTCCCTGCTGGCCGCCGCGCCCAAGGGTTCGGGCCTGGGCACCAGCAGCATTCTGGCCGCCACGCTGCTGGCGACATTGAGCGACACCTGCGGCTTGAAATGGGACAGCAACGAGGTTTTTCAACGCGCGCTGGTGCTGGAACAATTGCTGACCTCCGGCGGGGGCTGGCAGGACCAGGCTGGCGGCATTTATCGCGGGTTGAAAATGATCGAAACGCTGCCTGGTATGGAACAACGACCGCTCGTGCGCTGGCTGCCGACGAATCTGTTCGGGGCGGGCTATGCCAACCAAACCATCCTGCTTTATTACACCGGCATCACCCGCATCGCCAAAGACATCCTGCAGGAAATCGTGCGGGGAATGTTTCTCAACCGCGCCGGACACCTGCGTCTGCTAGAGCAGATCGGAAGGCAGGCCCATGTCGCCTTCGAGGCCATTCAGCGCGATTCGTGGACGGACCTATGCTCAGCGGTGCGGGGGAGTTGGGAACTCAATCAAGCCCTCGATGCCGGGACCAACCCGCCGGAGGTGGCCGCCATTCTGGCCAAAGTTGAGGATTACCTGTCTGCCGCCAAGCTCCTCGGCGCGGGTGGCGGCGGCTACCTGCTCATGATGGCCAAGGACATCGGGGCAGCGTCCCGCATCCGGGAAAAACTGGCCGCCGATCCGCCCAATTCGCTGGCGCGGTTCGTGCAACTGGATCTTTCCGAAACCGGTCTGCAGATCACCCGGAGTTAGAGCGAAATCAGGAAACTGTAGCCGCGCCCATGAGGGCGTGGGGGAAGACTCCCCTGAACTGCAGAGGCCACCGTCTTACGACGGCGGCTACGAAATTCTTTCGAGCGCTCGAATCCGATTAGTATTTCGGCACCGACGAATCGACCCGGTCGGACCACGCCAGGATGCCGCCTTCGACATTGGCCACCTTGCTGAAGCCGGCTTTCTGCAACTGACGCAGGGCCTTGGCGCTACGCATACCGGATTTGCAATGGATGACGATCTCGTCCGCGCTGTCGAGTTCGCTCATGCGCGAAGGCAGTTCACCCACAGGAATGAGAATCGATCCGGGAATACGGGCGATGTCGAATTCGAAGGGTTCACGCACGTCGAGCAGGACAAATTTGTCCCCGCGATCCTGACGGGCCTTGAGTTCCTCGACGGAAATCTCCGGCACGGGCGGTTCGGCATCCTCGGCCGCCTGGGCCTGGGGAATGCCGCAGAATTGATCGTAGTCGATCAATCCGGTGATGGTCGGATTCGCACTGCACACGGGGCATTTCGGATCCTTGCGCAATTTGAACTCCTTGAAACGGAGCTGCAGCGCGTCGAAATAAACGAGGCGTCCGATCAACGGCTCGCCAATGCCGACGATGAGTTTGACCGCCTCAATAGCCTGCATCACGCCGATGATTCCGGGCAGAATTCCGAGCACGCCACCCTCGGCGCAACTTGGCACCATGCCGGGCGGCGGGGGTTCCGGCACCATGCAGCGGTAGCACGGCCCGCCCAGATGCGGGGCAAAGACGGTGCACTGGCCTTCGAAACGGAAGATCGATCCGTAGATGTTCGGTTTTTTGAGAAAAACGCACACGTCGTTGGAAAGATAGCGGGTGGGAAAATTGTCCGTGCCATCAATGACGATGTCGTAGTTCTCCACGATCCCGATGGCATTGTCGCTGCGGAACATGGCATCGTGCAGGACGACCTGGACGTTGGGGTTGATGTCCTTGATGCGGTCGCGGGCGCTGTTGAGCTTTTTGCGACCGACGTCCTTCGTTCCATGGAGAATCTGGCGCTGAAGATTGGAATAATCGACAATGTCAAAATCGACCAACCCGAGCGTGCCGACGCCCGCGGCGGCGAGGTAGAGCGCGATGGGCGAGCCAAGGCCGCCGGTGCCGATGCAGAGGACTTTGGCGGCTTTGAGACGTTTCTGTCCCTCCAGGGTAACCTCGGGCATGATGAGATGCCGGGAATAGCGGGCGATTTCATCATTGCTGAACTCGATGTCTTCGAGTCGGGCCGGGTCGAGGATACTCTTCATGTCTAAACGATTTTTACAGGTTGGGCTGGAAACATTAGCTGGCCGCGCAAGGAATGCAAGGAGACCGCGGGAACTGGCCGTCAGCCTTCCCTCGGCTTCACTGCCGCGCCGTCGTGCACGGTATCCGGCGGATGCAGGATGACCTGCTGGCCGTCCGCGAGACCGCCCGTGACCTCAGCGGCAATGCCATTGGTGTGACCGATCTCCACTTTGGTCAAGTTGGCCTTTCCGCCCTCCACCACAAAAGTCATCCAATCATTGCCCCGGCGGAAAAGCGCGCCCGTCGGGACCTGTCGCACATTGTCAGCCGACCACGTGACGATGCGGGCCTCCAAGCGGTAGCGATCACCGAGCACACCGTCGGGAAGATCGGTGAAATTCACCCGCACCTTGACCCGCTGTTCCTCCACCCCGAGGGCGGACACCTTGAGAAAGGCCCCGGGTTCGACCAGCGCGACTTTTCCCCGTAAGGGCTCGCCCCCGCCCCATTGCTCGATGGAAACATCCGCGCCGGGTTTGACGTTCACCGCATCGCTGGAGAGCAGCTCGATTTCCGCCTCGAGATCCTTGGGGTCGCCCACCTCCATAATGGCGAGGCCTGGAGTGACAGGCTTGGCGCTTTCCTCGAAAACATTGAGGACAAAGCCGGAAACCGGGGCGCGGATTTCGATAGGCTGACCGGATTCCGTGGGATCGCCAGTGGCCTGGAGGAGGGCGGCTTTGGCCTGCTCGAGTTCAAATTCCGCCACCTTCAAGGCGAACCGCACAGAGCCAAGCTGATTGTCCAGCATGTCCACGCGGTTGGAGGCTGTATCAAATTCCTGCACGGCGATGGCCCCTTTTTTCCGCAGTTGATCCGCACGGGTGAGTTCCTTGCGGGCCAGTTCCAGTTCCGCCTCGGCGCTTTGGACCTGTTCCGTACGCTGCATGCGGGCGGCCTCGGCGGATCGCACGGCCGATTCGGCCTGGGCCGTGGCGCGGGGATCGAGAAAACTCGACGGCGCGGCCTGAATCACCGCCAGCAGCGTCTTGCCGGCCTCGATGGGATCGCCGGCCCGCACGGGCACGCGACGGAGATATCCGGCCACCGGCGGGGAAACGACGTAGCGATTGCGAATTCGCGTTTTTCCTTCTTCCAACACCGAAACGGTCAGCGGGCCCTGCGTGACCTTTGCCGTGTCCACCTCAATGGGCTTGGGCATCAATCCGCTGATGATGAAGAGCGCGAGAACTGCTCCCACGGCGTAGAGTGCGAGCCTGCGCCAGGGGCTTCTTCCCCTGCCGGATCGTCCCGTGGTGGTGGGTGGGGAGGCTTTCATTATTCGCGGGCCTTCAAGACTCCCAGAAGGTCGAGGTTGCGGATGCGGCGGCTCACCACATAAAAAGAAACTGCGGCCGAGAGCAGCACAATCAGAATCGCGGTGGCGTAGGTTTCGTGGGTCAAAATGAGGGGCAACCGGATGGTTTCCGTGCTGGCCGACTGGACGATGAAATTCGCCAGTTGACCGCCGATCCACAAGCCCGCTGGAAGCGCCATCAGGGTCAGCATGACCAGTTCGCCGATCATGACCCCGGCAACCTCGCGATTCGTAAAACCGACCACCCGCAATGTGGCCAGATCGCGGCTGCGTTCCGAGAGCGAAATGCGGGCGCTGTTGTACACCACCCCGAAGGCGACAATAACCGAGAAGGTGAAGTAAATGCTTTGGATCAACGTGATCGATTCGGCCGTGGTGTCGCGGAAGCTTTTCTGCAAGGCCGACGTGATGGTCATGCTCGCGATGCGGGGCACCCGTTTCACTTCATCCAAAAAAGCCGGCCATTGCTTCGCATCCACCGAAAGATGCGCGCCGCTGACTGTGGGACCCTCCTGCATGAGACGTCGCAACGCGTCGATGTCCATGTAGGCACTAAGACCGGAGTAATCGGTGATGAGCCCGTGAAGAGGCACGTCGCGCCGCGGCCGGCGGCCCTCCTGCACTTCCAAGGTGAGCAGATCACCCGGCTTCACGCCCAACATCTCCGCCAGTTTTGCGGAGATGAGCAACCCTTCCGGAGGAACGGGCAGCGGGTTGCCGTGTTCATCAAGAGCACGGTTGAGCAATGTGCCGGCCGGGATGCCCGTCACCCCCAGGCGATGGCTTTTGTGACCGAAGCGCAACCGCGCAGGCACGCTTCGAAACGGCTCGGCATGGATCACGCCCGGGAGATGTTTAATGCCGGCGAAAGCCGTGGCCGAACCGGGTTCGATCAGGCTCACCGTCACATCCTGCCGCTGAGCCAGGGTCCATTGGAAATCGAGGAGAAAATTGATCCCGTCCCGCATGGCGCCCGGCACGATGGGAATGCCCACCGCGAGGGCCAGGCCGAGCGCGGTGAAAACCGCCTGCCAGGGGCGGCGTTCCAGATTGCGCAGAGCCATGCGCATGGACGGACCGAAAAGCTTCTGCACGCCCATGCGCTCTAGGAAGGAGGGCTTGAAATCGGCCGGCGGTTCCGGGCGCATGGCTTCGGCCGGAGGCAGACGCATGGCCTGACGCACCGCGCCAATAACACCCAGAAACGCCGCGCCCGCACTCACGGCAAAGGCAATCCCGATGGCCGCATAATCCGGGTGAAAAGTGAGCGACGGAAACTGGAAAAATTTGTGGTAGAGCGTCACCACATTCGCGCCCAACCAGGCCCCGGCCAGACCGCCTCCGGCCAGACCAATGCCCACGATCACGAGGGCGAATTTGAGATAGTGCCCGCCCACCTGCCGCGAGGAATAACCGAAGGCCTTGAGCTGCGCGATCTGCTCGCGCTGCAGGTGAATCACCCGCGCCAGGACTGCGCTGGTCATGAATGTGGCGATACTCAGAAAAACAACCGGAAACGCAATCGACATGCCATTGAGGATGGCGATCTCGTCGTCCAGCTGCTGGGCCGAGGCATGGTCACTGCGGTCGTAGGCAATGAGTCCGCCATAGGGCTCCAGCAATCGGTCGATCTCCGCCATCACCGGCGCGGTGTCCTGCCCGGGCGCGACATCCACCACCACATTGTTGAACGCGCCGTCGAGATCGTTGGCTGTGGCCAGATCGCGTTCGTTCATCCAGAACACTCCGAACCGCTTGTTGTCCGGCAGCGCCTGACCCGGACGCGCCTCGAAGACGTATTCCGGCGACAGCGCGACCCCGACGAGGGTCAACCGCTCGCGCGCACCCCGCAGGATCACGTCAATCGTGTCGCCGGGCTGGAAACCATGCGCCTTGGCGAATGCCTCACTCACGATCACCTCGTTCGCTTTGCCGACCTCCGGGAAACGGCCCGTGCGGAGAAAGAGGGTGTTCAACCGCATGGGACGATCCTCGGGAAGGGAGATGATCGTTCCATCCGCAGGCTCGGCCAAACCCGGCAGATCCATGCGCAGCGCACCGACGACCCGCGTCTCCACCGCCGCAACGCCGGGAATCGCCGACAATCTCTCACGCAAAGAATTCGGCGCCCGCTTCAAATCGCAAAACACATCAGCAAACCGATGACGCTCATAATAAGCCGCCCTGGTCGTCTCCAGCGAAAGAATCAGACTCCGGGCCATGATCATCATGGCCAACCCGCAGGCCATCACGAGCCCGACCGCCAGCATTTGGCCCTTCATTTTTCCGACGTCGCGGAGCAATTTCAGATCGAGCGCTTTCATGGCCTCACCATTGTAACGTCCGCACCGGACGCCGGGTGGCATTCTGTTCAATTTTGGAGATTTTCCCGTCGGAGAGATGAATCACCCGATCCGCCATTTCGGCCATCACGGCGTTGTGCGTGATGATAACGGTCAGGGTCCCGAGATCGCGGTTCACTTTTTCGATGGCCTCCAGCACGGTGATGCCGGTCTTCACATCGAGGGCTCCGGTCGGCTCATCGCAAAGCAGCACTTCCGGCCGCTTGGCGATGGCGCGGGCGATGGCGACGCGCTGCTGTTGTCCGCCGGACATTTGGGAGGGAAAGTGGTCCATGCGGTCACCGAGATCAACCAGGGCCAGCGCCTCCTCCGGCGTCATGGGATCGGGGGCGATCTCAGTGATCAGTGCCACATTTTCCCGCGCGGTCAGGCTGGGAATGAGGTTGTAAAACTGAAAAACAAACCCGACCGCATCGCGACGAAACGCCGTTAGCGCACCCTCATCCGCCTCAGTCAGGTCGCGACCGCGATAGGTCAGCGTGCCGGCGGTCGGCACATCCAGGCCGCCGAGGTTGTTGAGCAGGGTGGATTTTCCGCTGCCCGAAGCGCCGAGCAACACGATCAACTCGCCATGGAAGAGGTCAATATCGACCCCGTCGAGTGCTCGGACTTCGACCTCGCCTGTCGCGTAAACCTTGGTGAGACCGCGTCCGACAAAAAGCGCCCCTCCGGATGGGGCGCTCATCGGGCCGGAAGGATCGCAACGGTCATGCCTCCTTATAGAAAGGCAGAACGAGGCGGTGTCAACCGTCAGCTCGGAGCGACGCCTAAAACTTGAAGTTCAGGCCGGTGCTGATGGCGTGGCTGACGAAGTCCTGCCGGCCGAAGTCCGCGTTGTAGTAGAAATACGCGTTCCAGTTCGGTCCGAATTGTCCGATGATGCCCGCTCCGGCGAAGACCGCATCGCGGTCCGGCGTGCTGGTGGTGTAGCCGAATCCCGGGCCGTTGCCGCCGTCCAGGCTCGCGCCAATGTTGCGCGGGTTTTCCAGGAACTCGTGTTGCCAGAACATCCGGCCTTCCGGAATCAGCGTGATGCTGTCGGTCAGTTTCCAAGTGTAGGCAATCCTTCCACCCAGGCTGGTGCGCAGGCTGTTGGCGTTTTGCTGTCCAACGGCCAGATTGAGACTGTCCGCTCCGTTTTCCGTGAACGGCGCGATGCCGGCGTAGGTGTATTGTCCGCTCAGGATCGGACCGATGGTGAAGTTGCTCACCGTCCAGTCGTAACCGAGCCCAAGATAAGTATTGAGCTGTCCGCCGTCCGGCCGGCTGCTGGCCGTGCGATCCACCGTGCTGAATTGGATCGGACGCTTCACTGCATACGCGCTGTAGCCGCCGCCCACGATGCCGTCGACGTAGAACCCGCCGTTGTCGTAGCTGGCGTAGCCGCCGAATTGGACCGAGTTGATCGTCGTGCGACCGCCGTTGCTGTATTTCGCATACGTGCCCTGATATCCCGCATAGAGACCGGTCACGAAGTTTTCGCTCCAGCGATAGTCGGCTCCGGCCAGGAACCCGCCGCTCTCGAAGTTGTAGTTCGGCACCTGGCTGGCGTTGGTCGCCCGCGCAAAGATGCCGTTACCCTGCACCCACACTCCCCATTTGTTGTCGGGAGCCGGAGTCAGGATGTCTTTGCCGTCCTTGGCATCCATCACGCTCTTGCCGTCTTTGTCATGCACCAGCGGCACTTCGATGCCGATGGACTGAAACCCGCGGGCTCCCAGGCGCAAGGCACTGGCGCGTTGGGCCAGGTTCTGGTTCTGCGCGTTGGCCTGCTCGATGGTGATGTCGGCCAGGCTCTCGTAAAATGCCGGGGAGATTTGATCGAAAGCCGCCGGATATTGTCCTTCGCTTTGCAAGTCCAGGGCGATGCTGACCGTTTCCTGATCGTTGCCGCGCTCGGGGATGAAGCTGTCCAAGGCTTTGGCCACGTTGCGCTGATTGTCCGTTTGCGCCACCAGCGTGTAGCTGGTCGGGGCAATCAACAAAATGCCCGTGCCCTCCTCATCCAGAAACCGTCCACGGTTTTTCGAGGGGTTTTCGACCAGGATGGTTTCAAACTCCCCGCTGATGCTGTCGGCTTCCAAAATGGCAATTTGCTGACCGTATTTCAGCCCGCCACCGGTGTAGGCCAGCGTGCCGTCCAAGGCGGCATTTCCGCTGATGGAGAGGAAGTCGCCCGCCTCGATTTCCAAGGTGCCGTTGCTGGTCTGGGTGTAGTTGCCATCAATGGTCAGCACGCCCGGCGAGGTGCCCGGGGCCACCGTGCCATTGTTCAAGACGTCACCCACAATCAGGCCGATGCCGCGCAGGAGGCCACCGTCGTTCACATTCACCTGCGGGCTGTAGAGTTCCCCGTTGATCGTCGCGCTGGAGCCGAAGTTGATGTTAGTGGTGCCGCCCACTTCTGCCACGCCGCCGCTGTTGACCAACAGGCTGCTGCCGTTGTTCAGATTCGCATTTCCTCCGACTCCCAGCACGCCGTTGACCGTCACTGTGCTGGCGTTGGCATTCAGGTTCCCGGAGATATCGGCCAGTCCGCCGCTTGCGACCAGGAATTGCGTGCCGCCGTTGAGGTTGGCCGATCCTCCGATATACATCTCTCCGGCCACCGTGACCGTGCTTGCAGCCGCGTTCAGATCGCCTCCGATATCCGCCAGGTTATTGACGACGAGGGCACCGTCCACGTTCAGATTCCCGTCCGCGGCAAATTGTCCGTTAACGATGAGTGTGCCGCCGTCCACTGCGGCGTTGCCGGCGATCTCAAAATCGCTGCCTGCCACCAGCGTGCCTGCTCCGTTCAGGTTGAAATCCCCCGGCACGATCACAGTACCTCCGTTGATAAGCGCTGTTCCCGTTGGTACGAGGAATCCTCCGCTGGTCACGGTCAGATCATTGAAAACCTGCAAGCTGCTACCGTTGGCAAAGGTCAGCGATTTGATCGTGTTGCTTTCATTAGGTTCTCCCGTCGTGACCGGGCCCACAACGAAGAAATCCGCAAAGGTCGGGACATTGACCGGCGCGCTGTTTTGCAAGACCGCGCCGGTGGCCGTGGCGCCGAGGATGGTCAACTGCACCTCACCATTGATCGGATTGGTCACGAGAAACTCGAAGTCAAAAACGACGTTCGGGTTGCCATCGAAAACCGCGCTGAAATCGGACGCCACAAAGTTGGTCGTGCCGAAGGTCGCCAGCGTATAGGTGGTCAGGGCGAGATTTTGCGGACTGAAGATGAGAAACTCTCCACCGCCGTTGTTGGTCAGGGCCGTGGCCACGTTGATCACATCACCGCCATCGGGATCGAGTCCGATCTGCCCGCCCTGCCAGTCCAGATTGGAGCCGGTGTTCAGGTCGTTCAAGACATCGAGCGTTCCGCCAATCAGCGTGACAGAACCTGTGCCCAGGGCCGAGGTATTGTTCGTGTGAAGGATGCCGGCATTGATGGTCGTCCCTCCGGCGTAGGTATTGGCCTGGATCAACAGCAAGGTTCCAAAATCCCCCGGAACCGTAGTGCTCTCGAAGCCGGTGAAGTCGATTCCCCCATTGGAAACAACCGAAGCAATGACCAGGTCATCGAAGTTGTTGTTTCCCTCCACGATCACATTGCGGGTGGCACCACCCAGGTTCAACTCTCCCCCGGTGATAACGCCCTGGAAGCCGTTTCCCGGAGTGACGGTGTTATCCAGGAACCCAATCGCTCCATTCACCGTGAGAACACCTCCGACACCGATACTCACATCCGTTCCGCCAACCCCGGTGGATGAGAGAAGGAGCAAGCCTGCGATGGTCTGCTGCTTACCGTTGACATCGAAGGCGGCCGTGCCATCCCCTAGG
>JBMOHI010000039.1:0-11961 GCA_049317925.1 Terrimicrobiaceae bacterium | reverse complement strand
TTTTTGCTGATGACGTTAAAGGCCATAATCGTGTTGGGAGTTGGGGGTTTCGGTGATCAGGATCAGACAACACCTGCTTTGCGCAGGGTTTTGTAGGCTCCGTTTTTGGAGATCGTTTTGAAGGCGCGGGCTGTGGCTTTGACAGTGACGAACTTTTTCAGTTCAGGCACCCACACGCGTTTGCTCTTGAGATTGGGCGAATGCCACCGTGGAGTCACTGCGGTAACGTGCATGCCGATGCCGCCTTTTTTCTTGGCGAGACCGCGGCGGTGGATAGTGGAGCCACGCTTGGGCTTGGCTCCGGTGATTTCACATTTGATGGCCATGGGATTTTGGAAAAACAGGAATAGTCAGGCGGAACTCTGAAGGCGTCAAGTGTGTTTTTGCGCAGCGGCAAGGTCGGCGTCCACCATGATCCGCACCAATTCCGCAAAACGCACCTTGGGCTCCCACCCGATCTGACGTTTCGCCTTCGACGCATCTCCCACCAGGAGATCGACTTCCGCCGGGCGCTCGTAACGTTGATCGTGCTTCACGTAGTCCTTCCAGTCCAGGTTAACATGGCCGAAAGCCTCATCGAGAAACTCCCGGATCGTGTGCGTTTCGCCGGTTGCAACGACGAAGTCATCAGAGGAATCCTGCTGCAGCATCAGCCACATGGCCTCGACGTATTCAGGGGCGTAACCCCAATCGCGCTTGGCGTCGAGGTTTCCCAGATACAATTCCTTCTGGCGTCCCAGTTTGATCGCAGCCACCGCGCGGGTGATTTTGCGCGTGACGAACGTTTCGCCGCGGCGCGGGCTCTCGTGATTGAACAGGATGCCGTTGGAGGCGTGCATGCCGTAGCTCTCGCGGTAGTTCACTGTGGCCCAGAAGGCAAAGACCTTGGCCACGCCGTACGGACTGCGAGGCCAGAATGGGGTCGTTTCGGTTTGGGGCACATCCTGCACCTTGCCGAACATCTCGCTGCTGGACGCCTGATAGAACCGCGAATTCACCCCGGCCTCGCGCATGGCCTCCAGAATGCGGATCGTGCCGACACCGGTGACATCAGCAGTGTACTCAGGAATGTCAAAACTAACCCGCACGTGGCTTTGGGCCCCGAGATGGTAAATCTCATCGGGCTTGAGCTGATAAATCAACTTCACCAGATTGACCGAATCCGCCAGATCGCCGTAATGGAGGAAAAGCTTCACCCCATTGACGTGGGGATCCTGATAAAGGTGGTCGATGCGGTCCGTGTTGAAGGTGCTGGCCCGGCGGATGATGCCGTGAACTTCGTAGCCCTTGGCCAGAAGCAAATCCGCGAGGTAGGAACCATCCTGACCGGTGATGCCGGTAATGAGTGCTTTTTTCATCAAATTAAAATCGAGTTCTGAATTTCCAACAGGCGGCGGATTCCTCCGCGGCCCAGTTCCAGCAAGGCTGCGAGCTGCGAATCGGAAAAAACCGCTTCCTCGCCCGAGCCCTGCAATTCAACAAATTCCAGCCGGTCTGTCATGACCAGATTCATATCCACGCTGGCATCTTTATCTTCGAGGTAATTCAGGTCGAGGCGTGGCTCCTCATCCACGATCCCCACGCTGACAGCCGCCACCCGGCGTTTGACCGGCGACTTTGAAATTTTTCCCGCATCGATCAACGTGCGGCAGGCCAACTCAATGGCCACGCAGGCACCGGTAATGGCAGCGGTTCGCGTGCCGCCGTCGGCTTGCAACACATCGCAATCCACCCAAAGCGTGCGCGGACCCAACGCCTGCAAATCCACCGCCGCACGCAAGGAACGCCCAATCAGGCGCTGAATCTCCGTCCCGCGCCCGTCCGGGCGGCCTTTGCTGCTCTCGCGCGGCTTCCGGGTGAGGGTCGAATAGGGCAGCATCGAATACTCGGCCGTGATCCAGCCTCCCGGCACGCCCTGTTCCTTCATCCAGCGCGGCACCACCTCCTCCAGGGTCGCGGCGCAAATCACCTTGGTGTTTCCGAAACTGATCAAGACCGAGCCCTGGGCATGGGGAGCCACGCCGGGTTCGAGAGTCACATTGCGGAGGTCAGTTGCCTCCCTGCCATCGGGTCGTGCCATGAGCCCGCCAAAGTGAGGGCTTCCCCGCGCCCAGCGCAAGATTCTTTTCCTGTTGCCTTCGCCGGGAAATTTGCGACCTTCGTTTTTTCGGGCCGTGGCTCAGCTTGGTAGAGCGCCTCGTTCGGGACGAGGAGGCCGCGGGTTCGAATCCCGCCGGCCCGACCAATTTTCTTTCTCCTGCCAATCCTGCCACCTCCATGCGCGTCCTCTATTTCGACTGTTTTTCCGGCATCAGCGGGGACATGACGGTGGGTGCCCTGCGTGATCTGGGCGTGGAGGAAGCGGTTTTCCAGGACGCGCTGAAAGCCCTCGGGCTCGGAGGCGAGTTCCACGCCCACTTTCACCGCGGCTCCCGCCAGAACATCGCCGGCTGGAAGTTCGACGTCCACGCCCATGAGCACGGTCATGCCCACCACGAAGCGCACCATCACCACGGACACGAACATCACGGCCATCATGCCCACGGGCGGAGCTTCCGGGAAATCTGCGAACTGATCGAGAAAAGCACCCTGAGCGATTTCATCAAAACGCGCACCGTGGCCGTCTTCCATCGCATCGCCGTGGCGGAGGGAAAAATCCATGGCCTGCCGCCGGAAGAGATCACGTTTCATGAGGTTGGGGCGGTGGACTCAATCGCCGATATCGTGGCGGCCTGTGCCGGACTCGAAGCCCTCGGCGTGGAGCGTGTTTTTTCTTCAAGGCTGGTGGAGGGCACCGGCTGGGTTGACTGCGCCCATGGTCGCTTTCCCCTGCCCGCTCCGGCCACGCTGGAAATCCTGACCGGAGTTCCGCTGCGCCAGATCGAGGAGAGCAGCGAACTCATCACGCCAACCGGCGCGGCCTTGCTGGCCGAGTTCGCAGACTCCTATGGTCCACTGCCGGAAATCCGCATCGAGAAGATCGGCTACGGCCTCGGCACGAGGGACTCCGCCCCGCGGCCCAATGTGCTTCGGGCCGTGCTGGGCGAGATCGCGCAAACGTCCGACGCCGAGACGGACGAGATCACCCAAATCGAAACCAACCTCGACGACTTCACTCCGGAACTGGCGGGAGCGACCATGGAACGGCTTTTTGCCGCCGGCGCCCTGGATGTTTTTTTCACCCCGGCGCAGATGAAGAAAAACCGTCCGGGCTTTGTTCTCACCGTTCTGGCCAGCGAGGAAAATGCGGCCGAACTGGCCCGGATCATTCTCTCCGAGACGAGTGCATTCGGTGTGCGCATGCACCGGGTGCGGCGGATGAAGCTGCGCCGGGAGTTCCGTGATGTGGAAACGCCCTACGGTCCCGTGCGGATCAAGCTGGGCTTTCTGGGCGACGAACTCGTCCAGGCCGCACCGGAATACGAATCGTGCCGCGAAGCCGCTGCGAAAGCCGGCGTGAGCGTGCGCGATGTCCATCTCGCCGCCTGGATCGGCACCACGCCAAAACCGGAAGCGTAATCGCGCAGGGGACGCTGTCCCTTGCGATGCTGAAACTCAGGATTTCTTTTCCTCGCCCACGGCGTCCGGCACGCGGTTCGCGCTGCACACGCCGCGCGTGGTCGAGGCAAGAAAATCAAAGAAGACCGTGGCCTCCCGGCTCCATTCCATCTCGCGGGCTTTCGCCACCGCTTGCGACACATTCAGGCGGCTCCAATACGCCAGCTTGAAGGCCCGCTTGATTTCCAAGCGGGTCTCGGAGGAAATCCCAGCCCGCCGCAATCCGATCGCATTGATGCCGGAAATAAAGTTCTCCCCATCAGCCGAAACGTACGGCGGGATGTCCTTCCCGAACCGCGTTCCGCCGCGCACCATGGCCAGCGTTCCGATGCGCATGAATTGATGGAAAACCGTGCCGCCCCCGAGAACGGCCCCCTCTCCGACCTCGACGTAGCCAGCGAGGAGACAGTTGTTGGCGATGATCACCCTGTCCGCAAGGCTGGTGTTATGTCCGAGATGCACCCCGACCATGATGTAGCAATTACTGCCCACCACGGTGGCCGAGCCCTCCTTCGTGCCGCGGTGAATGGTCACGTATTCGCGCAAGGTGTTCCCATTTCCGATGTGGACTTCGCTTTTGACCGAATCGGTGAATGCGAAGTCCTGCGGCGGTGATCCGATGATGGTCCCGTGTCCGACGCGGTTGCCCTCCCCGAGCGTGGTTCTGCCCTCGAGAATCGCATGCGCACCGATGACGGAGCCCGGACCCAGTGTGACTTCATCCCCGATAATGGCGCCGGGCCCGATCTCCACATCGTCCGCCAACTGCGCTTTCGGAGAAACAATCGCGGTGGGGTGAATCTTCATAAACACCCCGCCTCGCGGAAACTGAAATACGGACACCTTCCGCCATCCGGCGAACCCATGATGACGTGATCAATCAGATTGATCTGCAAAAGCCCCGCCGCCTCGCTCAACTGGCGGGTCAGCCGGTAGTCCGCCTGGCTCGGTGCAGGGTCGCCCGAGGGATGATTGTGGATCACGATCACACCATACGCAGAATGAATGATGGCCGGACGGAAAATCTCGCGCGGATGCGCCACACATTCATTGAGCGACCCGAGGGCGACTTCCTCCATGAGCAGAAGGCGCAGTTTGGTATCGAGCAGCGCGACCTTGAGCACCTCGCGATTCATGGCCTGAAACTCCGCCCCGTATGTTGCGTGAATAACCTCGGCACTATCCAGCACCGGCCGCTCCGCCCCGCCGCGGGCCAGCCGCTTGCCGAGTTCAAACGCCGCAACGAGTTCCGCCGCCTTGGCCGGTCCAATGCCTGAAGCCGCCTTGGTCAATTCCGGAGCCGAACAGCGCGAGAGCGCCACAAGCGATCCCTTGAGTTTGATCAAATCCCCCGCCAGCGCGATGGCACTTTTGCCTTGGATTCCCGTGCGCAGAAAAATGGCCAGCAATTCCGCATCGGTCAGGCTGGCCGGACCCCGCGCGGTTAGTTTCTCCCGCGGACGGTCGCTCTGGGGAATTTCATGGATGCGCACGACGTCTTCGTTTAGTCGCGATTAAACAGGCCGTCAATCAGGCCAACCGGTCGATCAGCCCGATGAGATGGTCGGCAATGGCGCGGAGTCCGCTGACGTACCGGTTCTCCGGCACCAAAACGAGCGACTCGCGTCCCTCCGTGATCATGCGCCTGGCAATCTGCGCCGCTGCTTGCAGCGAACCCGCTTGATTGAGCATCTCGGTGAGCGCGCCCTCGTCCACATGATCTTCCCGCAGGAGCAGATCGCGCAATCCGCTCAAGTCGCCGCCCTGACGGTTCTGCAGCATGAGCAAGACCGGCAGGGTAAACTTCCCTTTGCGCAGATCCGTGCCCAGCGTTTTGCCCGCTTCTTCCTCCGTCCCCGCGAGGTCGAGGCAATCGTCGTAAATCTGATACGCCGTGCCGACCTTTGACCCGAAATTCTTCAGCGCCCCGATCACCGCCGGACTGGCCTCGCTGATGAAAGCCCCCAACTCGCACGCGGTGGAAAACAGCGCCGCCGTCTTCATTTCAATAATCCGGTAGTAATCCGCTGTGCTCAGCTTGAGATCATACCGCCGCTGCGTTTGAATGATCTCGCCCGAGCAAACCTCCGCTGCCGCATCGGCAATCCGCCGGCAAATCTCCGTGTTGCTGAATCCCGTCGCCAGCTTCAGCGCATGGGCGAACAGGCAATCCCCCAGCAACACGCTGATCGCGTTTCCCCACTTCGCATTGGCCGTGGGCTGATCGCGGCGCAACTCGGCCCCGTCCATGATGTCGTCGTGCACCAGCGTCGCGATGTGGATCAACTCCACAATCACCGCCAGATCGACATGGCTGGCCGTGATTTTTCCCGTCGCACCTCCGGCCAGCAGGGCCAGCACGGGACGCAGCCGCTTGCCGCCCTTTTCGCAAACGTAGGAAACATAACCCTCCACCGCCGGATCGAACTGCTTGGCCTGCGCACGAATCCGCTCCTCTACCGAGTAGAGATGCGGATTGATCAACTCCAGCGCTTGCGCGAACGCGCCGTCGGCCACCGGGTCGCCCTTGAGGCTTGTGATTTTCTTCACAAGCTCAGGATTTTGGGCCAGTGCGGCCTTGTCAATCGTCGATTCCTCGTCTCCTGGATTCACAATTTAGAGCGGAAGGCCCGCAGGATTTCTCTCGTGATGCAAAATGGAACCAACAACGCCACGCCCACCGCGATGGCCAGCAACGGCCCCGGGATCACCCGCGCGCGGTCATGGATCACCGCCTCCAGACCCGCCCGCACCGCTTGTTGCGGCGTCACGACAAAAGCCGGCATCGATTCGTAATGCGCCATGCTGTCCTCATCGCCGGCCCGCGCCGCCACGGTGAAAAACTCCGTCGGCACCGGACCCGGACACAGCGCCGTCACCGTGATCCCCCGTGGCCGCAACTCCATCGCCAGAGCCTCGGAAAGACTCGTCACATACGCCTTCGTCGCCCCGTAAACCGCCATGTTCGGAATCGGGAAAAAACTCGCCACCGAACTCACATTCAGGATCGCCGCGCGACCGCCCTCCGTCATTGAGGGCAGCAACACATGAATCAGATGCGTCAGCGCCGTGATGTTCACATCAATCATGCCACGCACCTTTTCCCAGTCACTGTCCTCAAACGGCCCCCGGTCGCCGAACCCCGCGTTGTTGATCAGAAAATCCACCTTCAAGTTCCCCGCATCAAGCCAGGACGCCAGCCCCACGCGCTGATCCTCCCGGCTCACATCTGCACCATAAATATAGACTGTCAGTTGCGGGTGAAGGCCCTGCAATTCATCGCGCAACGCCTCCAGCCGGTCCACCCGGCGGGCCACCAACACCAGCGCCTGCACATGCGGGGCGAGCTGACGCGCAAATTCCGCTCCCAATCCGGCCGAGGCCCCCGTAATCAATGTCGTGCATCCTTCGTAAAACTTCATAAGCCTCCACCTTCGATGATTGTCCAAAACCTATCCAGTCAAAAACCATTTACGACCAAGGACGGCTCGCAGATACGCAGTATTCTCGACCGGGCCAACGCCCCCGTCGAAAACCAGAGCCTGGCCGAGGCGAGTCTTCCCGTCGGAGCCGCCACTGACCGCCACTACCACAAGCTAAGCGAGGAATTCTATTTCCTCCTCGAAGGAACCGGACTGATGGAAATCAACGGAGCCACCCGCGAGGTGACCCCCGGCGACGCCATCCTCATTCCCCCCGGAGCCTGGCACCAGATCACCGCCACCACTTCTCTCCGCTTCCTCTGCTGCTGCGCGCCCCCTTATGCGCATGAGGACACGTATTTTGAGTAAAGATCCCGCCCAGGCGGTGGCATCTCTGAGCAATGAAACTGCGGCTGACTCTTCGGGAGCATCTGACGGCGGGCGACCTCTGCCCCTTTTTTCGCAAACTGGGACTGACAGTCTATCGTCGGCACTTGCTGGTCTTCTGCGGAAATTCGTGGGGCTCCGAACCGTCGGCGATCCGGGGAAAACAGAAAACGCCCCTGTTCCAACCGGAAACGACCTGTCGGAGACCGGAAATGCGACGTTTTCTATCCGATCGGAATTTGAGTATCGGAAACAGGATTTCCTCTAGATCGCAGAGTTTTTCGAATTGCTGGAATCGCGCACCAGCAGATGGAAACGTTCCAGAAGCGAGGCTAGGGCCTCGGTGCGGATGGGCTTGCTGAGGTAGTCGTCCATCCCGGCGGCGAGGCACCGCTCGCGGTCACCGGTCATGGCATCGGCAGTGAGGGCGACGATCTTCACCCGCGGTGATTCCGGCTGCTCGGTTTCGCGGATCGCACGGGTGGCTTCCAATCCATCCAACTCCGGCATCTGCACATCCATCAGGATGACATCATACGGCCGTGCGGCATGCATCTCCACGCACTCTCTGCCGTTGGACGCCTCTTCGCTGGGAACACCGAAAGACGACAGCATCTTGCGCACGAGCAGGCGATTCACCGGGTTGTCCTCCGCCACCAGCACGCGCTTGGGTTTGGCAATATAGCGTGAGGATTCGGGCGCATTGCTTATCGCGGGACGGACCAAAGGCCCGGCCGTCTCCGCCGGCGCACCATTCAGGACGAGAAAGAAGGTGCTGCCCCCCGGACCGGACTTCTGCAAACCGACCTCACTGCCGAGAAGCTCCGCCAGCCGGCGGCAAATGGCGAGGCCAAGGCCGGTGCCGCCGAAGCGCCGCGTGGACGAAGAATCAACCTGCGAAAAGGGATTGAAGAGTAGGCCGATCTTGTCCGGCGGGATTCCGATGCCGGTGTCGCTCACCTCAACGAGCACGGAAATCCGGCCGTCAGGCGTGTCCGCGTTTCGCCGGACGCGGACTTCCACCGAGCCGTGATCGGTGAACTTCACCGCATTACCGACCAGGTTGAGCAGGATCTGCCGCAGCCTGGCTTTGTCCGTACGGATGCCGTCCGGCACATCCGGGTCCACGCGGAGGGAAAGGGCAATTTTTCTCGCCGCGGCCGCGGGACGGTAGAGGTCCATCACCTCCTGCAGAAAATCCCGGAGATCGATGTCGTCGACATCCAAGGTCAAGGCGGCCGCCTCAATGCGGGAAAAATCCAGAATGTCATTGAGCAGAACGAGCAGCGCGTCGCCGCTGCGCTGGATCAATTCGACATGCTCTCGCTGTTCCGGTCCCAGTTCCGAATCCGAGAGGAGATCGGCAAAGCCGAGCACACTATTGAGCGGCGTGCGGATCTCGTGACTCATCATGGCCAGAAACTGGCTCTTGGTCCGGACGGCGGCATTAGCAGCTTCTTTCTCCCGGATCAGATCCTGCTCCACCTCCTTGCGGGCGGTGATGTCCAGCCCGGCCCCGCGATAGCCGGTCCAGTTTCCATTTGCATCAAAGGACGGCACACCATTCACACTCAGCCAGATGACTTTCCCGTCGGCGCGGAGGATGCGGTGTTCGAAATCACGGAAGGCGGCTTTCCTTCCGACCAGTTCGGTCGATGTTTCGCGGATCACATCGTGATCCTCAGGCGGAACGAACTCGAACGGTTCATGGCCCAGCATCTCCGCGGGAGTGCGTCCCAAGACCTCGGCCACACGATCGGAGGTATAGATATAGCGGCCGGAAACATCGACTTCCCAGATGTATTCGCCGGCTGCGTCCACCACGTCGCGCAAACGTTGTTCCGCCTCGCGGGAGGCGGTCACATCCAGAATCACTCCGATCACGCTGAACCGGCCCTCGCGGGACGAAAGCCGTCCGCCGCGGTCGAGCAACCAGATGAAATGCCCGTCCGCACAGCGCAGGCGGTATTCCACGCTGAAGTGCCCGCGGCCCACGAGGGCCAGATTCCGGGCGGCCCGAAACGCCTCGCGGTCGGCCGGATGAATCCGCTCCTGCCAGTCCAGCCCGAGGGGAAGCCGTGCCGCCGGCACGCCCGTGATGCGCTCGACGTCCCCCCGCCAATCAATCTGGTCGCTCACGGAATCGTGCTCGTAGAAAATCTGTCCCATAGCCTCGACAATGAGCCGATCGGCCCGTTCGGCGCGGGCCAGGCGCTCGGACGCCAGTTGGGATTTTTTCCGCAAGATGTAAACCCCCAGCCCGGACAATGCACCCAACACAGCGCCCAGAACCAGGGACGAAATCCCCGCGGTACGGATGGGCCCCAGCCCGGACTCAAGGGTATGCGGCGCGGACTCCGCCGTGGCCACACCGATGGTCTGGCCGGAGTCCGTCACAATCGGTGCATAGGCCTTGATCGTGCCGTCGGGTCGGGCCACCGAGCGGGCGGCGGCGGTTTTCATCACCTGGCCGGCCAGACCGTTTTCGTCATCAGCCAGCCGGCGAGCCTGCGCGGGGTCGGACAGCGCCGCATCTTTCTTCGCCTCATCCGAGTCATACAAAACCACATGTCCCTCCGCGAAGGGCCGCAGCACGGTGATCCGCGAGATCGGCGATGCCCGCAGTTCAATGGCCTGCAAGCGCGCCCGGGCCTGCGTGTTCTGCTGGGGGGTGAGAAGTTTATCTCCGGCAGGCAGAAGATAGGCGGGATCCACACTTCCGGCCGCCCGCATCGCGGCGGACTCCACCACGGCGCGATGATGGGTCCGTTCGTTTTTCCAGGCCTGAAAATAGATCCAGGACGCACTGCCAGCGAATAACGCGAAAACAACCAAAGCCACCAGAACGGCATCCCGCAGCGGATTGATTCTGGCGCGGGAGACAAAAGCAGCGTCCCGTTCCGCGGCAGTTGCGGATGTCACAGCGAATCGGTGCCCCGGTCCCCCGGAAGCACTGGGGACTCAACCCTCATGCGGCGGGCGCTGGACCGGAATCAAATGGCAAACTTTTGCCACCGAGCGCGAGGAAGGCACTGCGCTGGGCGGGAGTCAGCACCTTGAGCAAGGCGGTTCCTTGCGAAATTCTGCGGCTGCGCAGCAGTCCCAGACGGTCCTGGAAGCTGATCTGGCCGTCTTCAAATTGACGATTCACTTTACCCACGTAGGCGAGACCTTTGAGCCGGATGGCTTCGATTGCCTGTTTCTGCTTATCCGTGAGCGCAATCTTGCCTTGGACCGAAGGTGAATAAAGTTTTGTGGCGCCGAGAATCTGATGCTCGACTTCCAGCAGGCGTTCGCGCTGGGTGTCGCTGAGGGCCGAAACGGCCCGCTTGTTAAAACGCTCATTGATTCCGACGAGTTGCTTCTCCGCCGCGACCCGTTGCTCGGGCGTGGCCGGCAGGGGATTGGTCAATTTGCGCACGGCGGACTTGTACTCATCGCGCAGGGAATCGAGCACGGCCCGCTGCAGGGAATCGAGCTTAAGCTCGGACCGGACGCTTTCCAGGCCGAGCAGAACAGGCAACGCGCCGGGATGATCCACTGCGGCGGTGGTGGCGAGCAGCGGCGAGGCAGCCGTGCAAAGGGCGAGGGTGAGAACAAGTGAGCGCAACATAGTCTTACAGGGCTTTCGCGATGATGCCTTCGAGCTTGACGATGTCCGCGGCAAATTTGCGGATGCCATCTGCCAACTTGTCGGTGGCCATGGCTTCCTCGTTGAGGTGCCAGCGGAAGGTTTTCTCGTCCACCACCAACCGTTCAATGTCCGAGTTCTTGGCCGCTTCGGGGCTCAGCTTGCGGGTCAGCGGTTCGTCCGAACTCTGCAGAGCTTCCAACCACTCCGGCCCGATGGTGAGGAGGTCGCAACCGGCCAGTTCGATGATTTCCCCGGTATTGCGGAAGCTCGCACCCATGACCTGCGTTTTGTAGCCGAACTTCTTGTAGTAGTTGTAAATCTTATTGACCGACTGCACCCCCGGATCCTCCGCGCCGGAGTATTCCTTACCGGTGGTGGCCTTGTAATAATCGTAAATACGTCCAACGAAGGGCGAGATAAGGGTGACTCCCGCATCCGCACAAGCGATGGCTTGCGCGAGCGAAAACATCAGGGTCAAATTGCAGTGGATTCCTTCCTTTTCACAGATCCCGGCGGCTTGGGAACCCTCCCAGGTCGAGGCAATTTTAATGAGGATGCGTTCGCGGGAGATGCCGGCCTTTTCGTAGAGCCCGATGAGATAGCGCGCCTTCTCCACGGTTCCCTCCACGTCGAAGGACAGACGCGCATCCACCTCGGTGGAAACGCGGCCGGGAACGATTTCGAGAATCTTGCGGCCAAATGCGATCAGGAGATCGTCGATGATCTTTTTCTGCAGGGCTTCCCCGCCGAGAGATGATCCCTTGTTATCGGCGATGGCCTGGGCCAGGAGAGGTTTGTATTCCTCCTGCTGCACGGCTTTGAAAATCAACGTGGGATTGGTCGTGGCGTCCTGCGGTGAATATTTCCTGATCGATTCGAAATCCCCGGTGTCGGCGACGACGGTGGTGAATTTCTTGAGTTGGTCGAGCTGGCTGGTGGCGGAGAGAGTGGCGCTCATCG
>JBMOHI010000038.1:0-11966 GCA_049317925.1 Terrimicrobiaceae bacterium | reverse complement strand
CCGGGCATGACCATGTTCCGCATGCCGCTCACGGTCTGGTCGCTTTTCATCACCGCCATCCTTCTGGTCCTGGCCGTGCCGGTTTTGTCCGCCGCGGCGGCCATGCTCTTCTGTGATCTCAACGCGGGAACGAGCTTCTTCAAGCCGGCGGGAGGCGGGCAGCCGCTCCTTTGGCAGCATCTTTTCTGGTTCTTCGGACACCCCGAAGTGTACATCCTCATCCTTCCGGCCATGGGTCTGGTCTCGGAGATCATCGCGGTTTTTGCCCGCAAGCCGATCTTTGGCTACAAGGCGATGGTCTATGCCATGATCGCCATCGGTTTTCTGGGCTTCATCGTGTGGGGCCACCACATGTTTGTCAGCGGCATGAACCTAACCTTGAGCGCCACCTTTTCGGTCTCGACCATGTTCATCGCGGTGCCTTCAGCCATCAAGACCTTCAACTGGATGGGCACCGTCTGGCGGGGTTCGATTGAATTCACCACCGCCATGTGCTTCGCCCTGGCCTTCGTCACCATGTTCGTCATCGGCGGCTTGAGCGGCATCTTCATGGCCTCAACCCCGGTGGATCTGTTCGTGCACCACACCTATTTTATCGTCGCGCATTTTCACTACGTGATCTTCGGCGGCAGCATTCTGGCCATCTTCGGCGCGATCTATTTCTGGTTCCCCAAAATGTTCGGCTGCATGCTCAATGAAACGCTGGGCAAGGTGCATTTCTTCCTCACCTTCATCTTCTTCAACCTGGCGTTCTTCCCCATGCATAACCTCGGCCTGGGCGGCATGATGCGCCGCATCGCCGATCCGACGGTTTACGATCACCTGCGCCAGCTTCAGCCCCTCAACCAAATCTCCACCATCGGAGCCATCGGGTTGGGTTTCACCACCTTCGTTTTTCTGTGGAATGTCATCGTCACGCTGTGGAATCGTAAGAGCCATCCCGCTCCGGACAATCCCTGGCATGCCAACACCCTGGAGTGGACCGTTCCCTCGCCTCCCGGACACGGCAACTTCCCGGTGACGCCGACTGTTTACCATGGTCCTTACGAATACAGCGTGCCCGGACTCGACAAGGATTATCTCCCTCAAACCGAACCCGCCCCGTCGCACGTCAAGCTTGAGGCGCACTGAGTCGTGATGCAACCCAACTGGACTTTTGCCCGCGCGGCAGTCCACTGGTGGGCTGTCTTCACCGCTGTGCTCACCTTCGTCCTGCTCTGCAGTGGCGGATTGGTCACCTCGCACGGCGTGGGCATGGCCGTGCCGGATTGGCCGAATACGTTCGGCTATAACATGTTTGCCTTCCCGCTTTCTCGCTGGGTGGGGGGAATCTTTTTGGAGCACAGTCACCGGGTGGTGGCCTCGTTCGTGGGTTTGTTTACGGCCATCCTCGCAGGGTGGGTCTGGGTGCGGGAAACGCGGGGAAGTGCCCGTTGGATCGGGTTGGCGGGAGTTGTTCTGGTGCTGGGCCTGTTGGGAGTGCGTGAGATGCCGGTCTATTACACTCTTGCCGTTCTGGCTCCGGCGTTCGCACTTTTTGCTGTTTCTCAATATCGCCGCGATGACGGAAAATTGCGCTGGCTGGTGCTGATCGCGCTGGCCGCCGTGATTTTGCAGGGGGTGTTGGGTGGTTTGCGCGTGGTGTGGTTCAAGGACGAAATCGGCATTTTTCATGGCATGTTGGCGCAATCGTTTTTTGCCTTTCTGGTGATTCTGACCGTTATGACCAGCCGCCTGTATGTGGAGGGGCGCTGGGCGGATTACGAACCCAATCCCCATCTCCGCTTCTGGGCGCTCGGTGCCACCGCCCTGATCTTCCTCCAGCTCGGACTCGGTGCGACCATGCGGCATGAGCACATCGGCCTGGCCATCCCGGACTTTCCGCTGGCCTATGGGGCGGTGTTTCCCGACACCAGCGCGGAGGCCGTGGCCAAAATCAATGCAGCGCGGATCGTCGAAAGCCAGATGCCGACGAATGCCATACAAATCTGGATTCAAATGGCCCACCGTTTTGTGGCCGGCCTCATCTTTGCCGCCGTGATGACATTCTTTTTCAAGGCAAAACAGAGCACGCAGGCCATCCGATTTTGGTCCGGGGCCTGGGTTTTGATGATTTTCGCGCAGATCGGCCTCGGAGCCTGGACCATTTGGTCAAACAAAGCGGCTGATGTCGCCACCGCCCACATGGCTCTGGGCGCCTTGTCCCTTGTGGTCGGCGCTGTCACGACTTTCCGCTTGTTTTGCGGAGCGCGCACGCGGGATTTCGCTTTGCCTGACCGGCCGAATTCCCGTTTGATGGAATTTGTCGCATGAAATCCGCCGCCCTCACCACTCCTCGTCCGGAAACGCTCGTTGGCGACCTCCTCGAATTAAGCAAGGCCCGGCTCTCGCTGCTTGTGCTTGTGACCACATTGGTGGGCTTTCTCATGGGCTGGCGCGGGCCGATGGATTACCTGCTTCTATCCGCCACCCTGCTCGGCACCGCGCTGTGCGCGGCCGGAGCCGGGGCGCTCAATCAATGGTGGGAGCGGGATTTTGATGGACGCATGAAGCGCACCAGTGACCGCCCGTTGCCCGCGCGGCGTATGCATGCGACCGATGCTCTGCTTTTCGGACTGTTCTTTTCCTTTACCGGACTGGCCATTCTGCTGCTCTTTACCAATTTCCGCGCCGCCTTTCTGGCCTTCGCCACCATCGCCATTTACATCCTCGTCTATACGCCGATGAAGCGGATCAGTTCGCTCAATACGCTCGTGGGCGCGATTCCAGGAGCACTGCCGCCCTTGATCGGCTGGGTGGCTGCGCGCGGCTCCTATCATTTGGAAGGCGGTCTGCTCTTTGCGATCCTTTGGTTCTGGCAGATGCCGCACTTTCTTGCCATCGCCTGGATGTATCGCGAGGACTACGCCAATGCGGGGTTTGTCATGCTTTCGGGCCACGATCCGGAAGGTCTCATGACGGGCCGGCAGGCGTTCTTGTATTCCTTGTGTCTGCTCATGGTGAGCCTGGTTCCGGCGCTCATGTTCTTTAACACCGCCTGGTATTTTCTGGGGGCGCTGATCCTCGGAGGGGGCTTCTGCGCGATGGCGCTGCGTTTCTTGATGCGCCGCGACCGCCAGGCTGCGCGCGGGCTGTTTTTTGCATCGATCATTTATCTGCCGCTCGTGCTCGGGCTTCTGGTGGCCACCCGGCGATGAAAGCAAAGAGTCGCAACCTTGTGGTAATGGCTTCGCTGTGGATTTTCGCTCTGGCTCTTTGCGCCCTCGTCATCGTCCTGATGCTCATGCGCGGGCCGGCGCTTTCCCAATGACCCAACCCGGAGAAACACCTTCCGCCATTAAACTTCCCATCATTTCGTCATTGGCCATTTCTCATCCGCAATCTAAATAAACCTCCTCATGTCCACCGCCGTTCTGAACCACGACCAACCCGCCGGCCACGCTTCGGCCCCGCCCGCGACAGCAAAATTCGGCATGATCATGTTCCTCGCTTCCGAGGCCATGCTCTTTGCCGGTTTGATTGGAGGGTATATTGTCCTCCGTCTGTCCATGCCGCAATGGCCGGTCCCGCTGGAGGACGGACGGGTGGTGCATCTGCCCTGGTTGCTCACGGGCATCAACACGGTTTTTCTCGTCGCCAGCAGCTTCACCCTCCATTTCGCCGAGGTTCAGGTGAAGAAGGGCAAAAGCGGTCTCCCTCTGATCTTTGTGACCATTCTGCTGGGCAGCTTGTTCGTCGGTATCCAATGCTACGAATGGTGGCATCTTCATCACGAAGGATTGTGGTTCAATACAGGTGGTGTTTTCGGTTCCTCCTTTTTCCTCATGACCGGCTTCCACGGAGCTCACGTGCTCGTCGGTGTGCTCCTCATTCTGTGGTGCTTTCTGCGCCAGGTTTTCACCCGTTGTTTCACGCCAGCCCACCATGTCGCCCTCGAAAATGTCAGCCTCTACTGGCACTTCGTGGATGTCGTCTGGCTCTTCCTTTTCGCCATTGTCTACCTCTGGCACTGATCCTGAACCGCAACCCGCGCGGATTCCGCGCCTGGGTTGGGCCATCGCGTTTCTGGTCGTCACGACGCTGGTCGCTTGGGCGTACACGCAATTCAATTCCAGCGTCCAGTCCCGCAACATCTCGCCGCGTCTGGAAAAATACGCGCCGGCGCCGGAATTCCAGCTTACGTCCCAGGATGGAAAAACCGTCACGAACGCCGACCTCAAGGGCAAGGTCTGGGTGGCGAATTTTATCTTCACCCGGTGTGCCGGCCCCTGTCCGGTCATGACCAGCCGCATGGCTGAGGTCAATCAGGCCCTGGCGCGCAAAGCCAAGGATGTGGAATTGGTCTCGATCACCGTCGATCCGGAATATGACACTCCCCAGGTGCTCAAGGAGTATGGCGAGCGCGCCGGCGCGGACCCCGCCAAATGGAAGTTTCTCACTGGCCCGAAGGATCAAGTTGAATCCGTTGTGCAGAAGGGTTTCCTCCAAGCTCTGGCCAAGGAACCCTCCGGCATCCCCGTCCATTCCACCCGTTTCGTGCTGGTGGACCGCGACGGTTGGATGCGGGGATTCCAGGACGGCAACGACCCGGAGATTGTGCAAAAGCTTCTCATGGACATCGGAGATATCCTGCGCGAACCTTCCTCAAGCGATCAAAAATGAAATCGAAGATTCTTTTTCTGTCATTGGTCATTGGGCATTGGTCATTGGCCGCCGCTCACGCCTGTGTCGGGTGCCGTGAGCCCGGTGCCCTTACTCTGGCCCACGAGTCCCCCACCGTCCTCGCGGGTGTGGCGTTTTCTTGGAGCGTGGTGTTCATGCTGGCTTTCGTTATGCTCATTGTGGTCGGCATGTCGGTTTTTATCTGGAACACCTGCCGAAAGCTTGAGGAGGGGCGTCAATGAGCGTCAGCGACCTTCCCGCCCTCAACGCCAGCCTGAACGCCACCGCCGCGGTCCTTCTCACCGCGGGATTCGTTTTCATCAAGCAAAAGCGGGTACTGCCACATCGCCTTTGCATGGTCGCCGCTTTCGGCGTTTCGGTGATTTTTTTGATCACTTATGTGGCCCATAAGATTCTGGTGAGAGGGGTTCACACCCCGTTCGGTGGCGAGGGATTCATCCGCACTTTCTACTACACCATGCTGACCTCCCACATCATCCTGGCAATCGTGATCGTGCCGCTCGTTCTCATCACCATCAACCACGCCATCGCCGGACGGTTCGCGGTTCATCAACGATGGGCGCGCTGGACTTTTCCGCTGTGGTACTATGTTTCGATCACCGGTGTGCTGGTCTATTTTTTCCTCTACCAATGGTTTCCGAAGGGTTGAGGGTTGAGGGATGATGGTTGATCGGAGAAACGCCAAGGTCCACCTCCAATCGCGATGTCATATCCTCTCAACCCGCAACGAATAACCCTCAACTTCCTGCAATGAACGGACTCGAACATCCCGGCGTCCTTGACGCTTTTGCTCACGATACCCGCGCGGACAAACTCGTCCTGGCCATGTATGAAAACCGTCCCTGGGTGGGCGGGGAGGCGCAACTCCTGCAACTCCAGGAAAAGCTGAATGCCTACCTTTCCTTCGTTCTCGATGGAGAAATGAAAGAGGCTTTTCCCCAATTCACGGACAAGCCGGTCGAGATTCAATTACGCACCCTGCATGAACCGGATGAGAAGGCTTCCGGTCTCATCGGCCGCATCCGCGAACAGCTTGCCTTGCAGGATATTCACTTCGAAGTCATTCAAATGACCGTGGACGAACAGTCCGCGGCTGGCGGTGGGGGTTGCGGGTCGGGCTGCGGCTGCACCTGATCAGGCCCGGAATCTGCTTTGTTGCGGACATGACACGGTCCCTTTCCCGGCTCTCTGCGCTCGCACTTCTGGTTTCGCTTTCCGTTTCCTGGAAAACTGCCAGAGCGCAGGATGCCGCCGAACCGGGACCGAACGGCGAGCTGATCTACGTTCCGATTTACTCCAGTATCTTCTATCAGGACAGCAAGCGGACCCTCGAACTCGCCGCCACGCTCTCCATTCACAATGTGGATCCCGACCATTCCCTCGCCCTCACCAAAGTCGACTACTACAACACCAAGGGCGAGTTGATCCGGAGATATCTCGAGAAACCCCTGCTGCTAAAACCCCTCGAGACGAAAAACTTCGTCATCGATAAAACCGACACCACCGGCGGCACCGGCGCCAACTTCCTGGTGGAATGGCGGGCGCAGGACGAGGCAATCGTCAGTCCGCTGCTGGAGGCCATAATGATCAATGTGGCATCGAGTCAGAGTCTTTCCTTCACCTCGCAGGGAAAGGTCATCAAGCGTTTCGGGTCGCTGGCGAAACCATCAGCCTCTCCCGCGCCCTAAGCTGTCGAATACTCCGGCTCCTCGTCCATCAAGCGGCTGAGCTGCGCGTAAAGCCCGTCCTGGGCCAGAAGGTCATCGTGCCGGCCGCGTTCGACGATCCGGCCGCGTTCAATCACCAGAATCTGATCCGCGTGACGGACGGTGGAAAGCCGGTGGGCAATGACGAAGCTGGTGCGGTGGGCCATCAGCCGGTCAAGTGCCTGCTGGATGAGCCGTTCCGTGGCGTTGTCCACGCTGGCGGTGGCTTCGTCGAGGATGAGGATGGGGGGATTTTTCAGCAGGGCGCGGGCGATGGAGATGCGTTGCTTCTCGCCCACGCTGAGTTTGACCCCGCGTTCGCCCAGCGGGGTGTGGAGCGTTTCCGGCAGACGGCGGACGAATTGCGCCGCGTTGGCGGCTGTAAGCGCCTCCCACATTTCGTCCTCGGTGGCGTCGGGTTTTCCCATGCGCAGATTCTCCGCCGTCGTTCCGTTGAACAGAAAGCTCTCCTGCGTGACCATGGCGATGTTTTCACGCAGGAAGGAACGCGGCAGGCTGCGAATTGGCCTCCCATCGAGCAGAATGTCCCCCGCGTCGAATTCGTAAAACCGCACCAGCAGGTTGACGATGGTGGATTTGCCCGCGCCGGTCGGCCCGACCAATGCGATCATTTCGCCGGGTTCCGCCCGCAGATTGACGTCCTGCAGCACGGGAAGTTCCGGCGAATAGGAAAAACCGACCCGCCGGAATTCCACCGCACCGCCCAATGGCAAGGGATCCGCGACAAGCCCGGCGGTGTCGGTCGATTCGGTCGGCTCGTCAAGGATCTCAAAGACCCGTTCCCCGGCGGCGCGCCCTGACTGGAAGAGCTGGTTGAGCTGATGCAGCCGTCCGACCGGTTCGTAGAGAAAACGGGCCAGCACGAGAAACGCCACCAACACGCCGAGATCCATCTGCTGATTTACCACCAGATAGGCCCCGTATCCGGCAATGAGCACCATGCCGCACGAGGCCAGGAAACTCATCGACGGGCTGTAATAAGCCCAGGCCCGCATCACGATCAGCGTGGTCGTGCGCAGGGTTTCGCTGGCGGCGTTGAAGCGGGCGTGCTCACGATCTTCGCTAGCGTAGGTCTTGATCTGCCGGATACCGGCGATGTTGTCGTGGAGGAGGGCGTTGAGTCCCGAGGCCGCCCGCCGCTGCAAGCGGTAGCGTCCGCTGGCCGTCAAGGTGTAAAGTAAAGCCCCCGCGGCGAGAAACGGAATCGGGGCCAGAGCCACCAGAGTGAGGGCCGGGCTGTAGGCAAACATTAGTCCAGCCACGATGACGATCTGCAAGACCGCGACCGTGCCCTGCTCGATCCCGTCAATGAGGACCCGTTCCACCGCCGTCACATCCTCCACCAGGCGGGTCATGATGTCGCCGGTGGCGCGGTCGTCGAACCAGCGCAGAGGCAGACTTTGGATGTGGGCATACAGGTCGCTGCGCAGATCGAAGATCACCTTTTGCTCAAAGACATTGTTGAGGATGATCCGCAGCGCGCCCAATCCCTCCTGGGCCAGAAACGAGGCAAACCCCACGGCGATGAGGGGAAGGAGAAGCTGCGGCTGATTCTGGTTGATAACCTTGTCGATGATCAACTGGGTCACGGCCGGGAAAACCACCACCATGAGCGTCCCCACGATGGCGCAGGCCAATGTGCCGGAGGCCAGGAGCGGGTAGCGCTTAACGTAGCGAAAGACGCGGAAAAAGATCTGCATGAAGAAACCCTACGATACGGGCTGCCCGGCAGGTGCGCCAAGGGGAGTTTTTTGGACGTGGTCGATCCGACTTTTACTTGCCGGATTTTGCGATGGCCTCAACCACGTCCTTGGCCCGTTTCAAGTCCAGTCCCGTCGCCGCTCGTAGGATCTGGATAGCTTCAATCTTTTCCCCTCTCTCCAGCGCGGTCATGATGGCGGAGGTCACTTCGGCGCCGAGTTCGTTTGTTGAGACGGAGATGTTGACGCTTTTGGTCACGAGTCCGGAATTCGCGGACATCGGATCGGACGGGAGTGCGTTAACCGTGCTGCTGGATTCCGAACGGATTTTCGTCACCCCGACCCGGGCCAGTGCACACACGATAATTCCGATCACAAGGCCGGCTAGAAAGGGATCGATGCTGTGGGAGACAAAGAAATCAGTCATGCGTTTTGGCGGATTATGGGTGTCATAGTCTGGCCTGCAACTGGAATTCCGGCCGACCTTGCAAAGGATGGTGGCGGGAATCAGACAACAGCTCTCCGATGTCGTGCGCCCATTTGTTTCCTTCGCTGTGGCTCTGTAAAACAATCTGTCTTCTTTTTTTAACCCCTTGCTAAACCCCACTCCGCCCTCTAGCAAAGCAACTTGTTGTTATGAATAGGGAATCTCAACGGCTCAACGGCTCAACGCGTAGGCGTCAGCGAACCGCGCCCTTTTTTCGATTTGGCAATGCTGGAGTTTTTCTCCGGCCTTTGAAAAAACACACCGCCACCACCTAATCCATGAGATCAAAACCCGCGCCAATCCTCACCGTTATGGCAGCCCTGGCCCTTCTGGCCCAAGGCAGCCTCCACGCCGTCGTCAACTTCGACTGGGCGACCGTGGGTGACACGGGGAATGCGGCTGATCCGTTGAACTCCGGGAGCCTGCCGGGGATCGGTTCGGTGGCTACGGTGTACAACATCGCGACGACGGAGGTGAATTTGATTCAATACACGGAGTTCCTCAACGCGGTGGACCCGAACGGGCTGAACCCCAACAGCCTCTACAATGGAAGCATGGCCACCGAGCTGAACATCGCAGGGATCAGCTTCACCAGCGTAGCAGCCGCTGGGAGTAAATACGCCGTGATCGGGAGCGGGTTGAGACCGGTGACTTATGTGAGCTGGAACGACTCGGCCCGCTTTGTGAACTGGCTGCACAATGGGCAGGGGAGTGGAAGCACCGAGAGCGGGGTTTACGATATGAGCTTGGGGATGCCCACACGCAGCAGCACGGCGGGGTATTGGATCCCGAGTGAGGATGAGTGGTATAAGGCGGCGTATTACGACCCGAGTGTGAGTGGGCCGAGTGATGATTACTGGTTGTATCCGACGAGTAGCGACAGCGCCCCGGGGAACGTGGTGGGCGCA
Source organism: Terrimicrobiaceae bacterium (assembly GCA_049317925.1). GTDB lineage: Bacteria > Verrucomicrobiota > Verrucomicrobiia > Chthoniobacterales > Terrimicrobiaceae > CAMASH01. The sequence continues at coordinate 2,461 of JBMOHI010000038.1, read as the reverse complement.
GGGGCGAATCGGGCGAACTACAAAAATGCAGTCTTTTCGGTGACGCAGAGTGTGATCCACGATTCGAACCAGAATTATCTCACGGATGGAGGAGCCTTCAGCACCTCGCCAAGTTTCTATGGGACTTATGACCAGGGCGGCAATGTGTTCGAGTGGAACGACACAGTCATCGCGGGTTCCTTCCGCGGGCTGCGTGGCGGCTCCTGGTTCGACGGCGAGAACTCCCTGCGTTCGTCGAGCCGCGCCCTCGACGGTCCCTCGAGCGAGTTCATCCTCGGGGGTTTCCGCGTTGCCAGCGTCCCCGAGCCTTCTACAAGCGCCTTGCTCCTTCTCGGGGGAGCCACCCTCTTCCTGAACCGCCGCCGCAAGGGGTGATTGACTTACACCTACTCCGGAACTTGAACCTACTCTCTTCGGAAAAGAGTAAGGGTAGGTTCAAGAGTATGAGTAAGTGATGAGGTCTACCCGCCAAGATAGGCGGCTTGGATGGCGGCGTTTTCCCGCAGGGCCGCAGACTTGTCGTGTAGCAGGATGCGGCCGGTTTCTAGCACGTAGCCGTAGTTGGAAACTTCGAGGGCCAGATTGGCATTTTGTTCAACCAGCAGAATGGTGAGTCCGAGGGTGCGGTTGATCTCGACGATTTTTTCGAAGATCGTCTGCACGAGAATCGGCGCGATGCCGAGGGAGGGTTCGTCTAGCATGAGGCATTTCGGCTTACCCATGAGTGCGCGCCCGATGGCGAGCATCTGTTGTTCGCCGCCGCTCAGGGTGCCGGCGGTTTGTTTCAGGCGCTCCTTGAGGCGGGGAAACATGGCGAAGACGAAGTCAAGGGATGCGGCGATTTCGTGCTTGTCGCGGCGCAAGTAGGCACCCATGCGGAGATTTTCCTGCACGCTGAGATTGGCGAACACCATGCGTCCTTCGGGCGATTGGGCGAGTCCGCGGGCGACGATTTTGTGGGGTGCGATGTTGGTGATGTCTTCGCCGTCGAACGTGATCGTGCCGGTTGTTGCCGGGACAATGCCGGAAATGGTCCGGAGCGTGGTGGTTTTCCCTGCACCGTTGGCGCCGATGAGCGTGACGATGCTGCCGCGATCCACCGAGAGTGAGATGCCTTGCAGCGCACTGATCGAGCCGTAACAGACGTGAAGTTTTTCGATCGTCAGCATACCACTGGGTTGAAAGGAGAAAACGCCTCACGCAAAGGCCACAAAGGGAAGAGGTGAACCGGGAGAGTGCCTCCGGCCTTTGCGTCCTTTGCGGTCTTTGCGCGAGGTCCTCTCATGCGGCCTCCTTGCCCAGATAAGCGGCGATGACTTTGGGATCAGACCGAATTTCTGCCGGCGTTCCTTCGGCGATTTTGCGTCCGTAGTCGAGGACGATGATCCGCTGACAAATTCCCATCACCACTTTCATGTCGTGCTCGACCAGCAGGACGGCGAGGCCGAATTTTTCCTGGGTGAAGCGGATGAGTTCCATCAACTCGTTTTTCTCCGTGGGGTTCATACCCGCGGCGGGTTCGTCGAGGAGCAGGAGTTTGGGCCGGGTGGCGAGGGCACGGACGATCTCGAGGCGGCGTTGGTCTCCGTAGGGCAGGTTGCGGCAGGGTTCGTCGCGTTCGGCATTGAGACCGAAGATGGTCAGCAGTTCATCGACGAAGTTTTCGGTTTCCTTGTTCTCGGCTGCGAACTTCGGGCCACGCATAAGGGCGTGGGAAATGCCGTGCCGGAGGTGCATGTTGCAGGCGGTGCGGATGTTTTCAAAGACGCTGAGGGAGCCGAAGAGCCGGATGTTCTGAAAGGTCCGGGCGATGCCGCGCGAGGTGATCCGATAGGGGCGGTGTCCGACCACGGATCTTCCGGCAAAGGTGATGTTCCCCGAGGTCGGACGATAGACTCCGGTGATGAGGTTGAAGACGGTGGTCTTGCCTGCGCCGTTCGGGCCGATCAGTCCGATCAGTTCTCCGGTTCCGACGGAAAAGGAAAGCTCGCTGACGCATTTCAGTCCGCCGAATTGCATCGTCGCCTTCTCAAGCTGAAGAAGCGGTGCGCTCATGCTTTCCGCCGTTTGAGTCCGAGTCCCCCGAACAGCCCCTGCGGGCGCGTGATCATAAGGATGATGAGCAGGAGGGAGTAGAGAATCATGCGGTTCTCCGCGATGGGCCTAAGCGAATCCGGCAGCCAGGGCTGGTGGGCGAGGTGACGGAGACCTTCCGGCAGGATGGTGAGCAGGATGGCGGCGAGGATGACTCCCGCTGTGCTGCCCATGCCCCCGAGAATCACCATCACCACGATGTCCACCGAGCGGAGAAAATTGAATCCTTCGGGGTGAATGAATTGCTTGAAATGAGCGTAAAGCCCGCCGGCCACCCCGGCGAAGAAGGCTCCGATGACAAAGGCGAGCACCTTGTATTTGGTGGTGTTGATGCCCATGGCTTCGGCGGCGATCTCGTCGTCACGCA
>JBMOHI010000037.1:0-12238 GCA_049317925.1 Terrimicrobiaceae bacterium | reverse complement strand
GGCGAGAAATGGCTCAACGCCAAGGCCAATCCGGAGATCTCCTTCGAGATCAAATCCATCAGCGATATCGAGAAGAAGGACACCAAAGGCGAGGCCAAGGTCACCGGCACCTTCACCCTCAACGGGGTCTCCAAGGACATCACAGTGGATGCGAAGGTGACCTACCTGCCCGGCAAATTGGGTGACCGCACCGGCGGGAAGATGCAAGGAGACTTGCTGGTGATCCGCTCGGAATTCGAAATCAAGCGCAGCGACTACAACATCCAGCCCGGTCAGAATCTCGACAAAGTTTCGGACGAGATCGAACTTTCACTAAGCATCGCCGGAGCCGCGCCAAAAGGCTGAGGTATCGCATCAGTGAAAATGGAGGGACGCGGGCCCTCCATTTTTAATCTTCCCGCGCCGGCGCATCCACCTCGGTGACGAAAATTCCCTGCAAGTCGCAGCGTCCGCTGAATTCCACGTAGGGTTCCAGCCACGCCGCGGTTTTGGGGAGATCAATGGAATTGCGCCCCTGTCCAAAACGCTGCACGCCGTAGTTCCAGCGGTCGCCGTTGAAGTTGCCGTTGGGAGAATACTGGCCCAGTTCCTTGCCACCGGCATCGTAAATGCGCCAGGCCAGGCGGGCGCTGCCGTTGTTCTGCTGATACCGGAACCATCCGCCCGCGAGGTAATTCTTTTTGGGATCAATCGCGATCCGTTCGCCCGTGAGCTCCATTTGGTTCCCCTGATCCCCGTCGAGGCGCAAATATTTTCCCTCGCCGGCCGGCCCGCCTTTTTCCAAGGAAACCGGCACGGGGGGCACGCCCGCCCAGCCCTTGGCCGTGCCGTCCTTCGCCGCAAGAACCTCGTTCAAACTGTCCTGCGAAAGCAGCGAGTTCCCGGCCGCGGCGGAAACAACCGGGCCGATGAGCACGTCCTCGCCCTGGCGTAACATGGCGCGCAGATAGCCCTGGCCGGCGGGGAGTTTGCCCGACCACGACCCGCGGGCTGCCACCGCGGGCTTGCTGAAAAGCCGCTTCATGGATGTCTCATTCTCCCCGAAATATACCTCCAGGGTGTATTTGCCGGAAACCTTGCGCAGTGGTTCCTGCGCCATCCAGACCGTCCGATCGTCGTCCTCCGCCCCGCCGCCGGGCCGCAGATCCCACAGGAAGCTGCCTGCACCCCCGGCTCCCGGCGTCCAGGCCAGCACAGCCGTGACGGGGCCACCTTTACCAAGGTTGATGTTAATCTCGTTCTCGGTCTGGGTGAGCATGCGTTGGTAGTAGGTGTTGCGGGCAAAATTCCGGTCGCCCCTTAGGGTGTCGCGCAAGGCCACCGCCTCCTTGTCCAGACCGGCCGCGGACATCATTTTCAGCACGCCGAGACCGGACATGAAATCCATCTGCGCACCCTGCCGCTGCCACCCGCGTTGAGCCTCCACCCAATCCTTGAGCGCCTTTTGTGCGGCCTCTGTTTTTCCATCCTCCAGCGCAAGGGTGGCGAGCTGGAGATTGATGCCCATGAGCGAGTTGAAATCGTTACCGAACACCTTGTTCAACTGCGCGGCGGTTTCCAGGGCCTTGGGAGCCAGTTCGCGGGCCTGGGGCCAGTTGGCCAGTTCGTCCGCCAGAAATCGCCAACTGTTCGGCTGCATCATTCCGGCAACGGGCATACCCGGCTTGGCCGCTTTGGCCTCCTCCATTTTCTTCCGGATCTCGGGCAACACGGCTTCATCGCGCGCGACCAGGCGGGCCATGAGCATGGGACTGTTGCCGTCGGCCGAGGGCGGGATTTTTTCTATGCGTGGCAGCAATTCCTTGAGGAAGCCCATGGCGGCGGCGGTGCGCATGAGCCGCAGGGCCGGACTTTCCACCTCGCCGCTGCCGCGCGACATCGTCTGATTCCAAATGGCATTGGGCTGGAACTGCCGGTTGTAAACGAATAGACGGGCCGAACTTTCGTCCTTGCCGGGAGGGAAGAACGCCTCTTCCACCACCTTGCGGGCCTCGTCGTTGCGGCCGGCCCGCAGGAGCGACTGGGCCAGCATGGGCCGCAGCTGCCAGGCCCCGCTTTGATCCCAAAGCAGGCCCTTGAGCCAGATATCTGTCGGATCCACCGGCGGACGCGCCCGCTGCACGCTCTGTCCGATTTCCATGAAGACATGGGAGTAATTCTGCCGGTAAGGATTCAGCGGATCGACCTGCGGGTCGGGGGATTGTTTGATGGCGTCGACCAGACGCCGCCAGCTTTTGGTCCGTTTGTAAGGTTCGAGAAAATTTGTGCCTTGGGATAAGAGCAGAGCGGGATTCTCCGCCAGGATGCGATCGTAGAGGCGCATGGCCTCATCATTCTGCTCGGACTGCATGAGCAGATTGCCGAGCTGCTGGAGCCACTCGGAATCCTTCGGCCGCAGTTCAGACAGTTTGCGATAGTAGGGCTCGGCCAGCTTGGGCTCCTTGACTTGGAGGGCCTGGGCCATCTGGGCGTTGAGGCGGGGCGAATCCGGCGCGGTCTCGAGCTGGGTTTTGAGCTTCGCGATGTAGTTGTCCAGTTCGCCGAATTTCTTCAGCGCGCGAAGGGCCTGATCCTGCTGGTAGCGTTCATTGCGCACGGCGCGGGAGAACGGGTCGCGTCCCAGCAGCGCGTAGGCCAGGGTAAGGGCCTCCTCGCGGCTGTCCGCCTGCATGCGGTCGTTCATCACCTCGATCATCTGGCGGGAGCGCTGGCCGGGGTTGCTGGATGCGGCCGCTTTTTTCTGCAACTTGGCCGCTTCCTCGGTGAGTCCGAGGCGCTTCATTTCCTGAGCGAGTTGCGATTGCTCATAGTCGATCAGGCGCAAGGTGGAGAGTTTGAGCGCGGCGGCCGCAGTGGCTTTGTCGTCCTTCGCATCGAGCAGAATCACAAACCGCAACCGGGTGGCCAGTTCGTAGGCATCGCCGCTGCGGGCCTGGATCTGATCAAGCACCTGCAAGGCTTCAGCCGGCATTTTCGACTCGGTGAGCATCATGCTGTAGTTGATGAGGAGATCGTCGGAGGGCTTGCTTTCGACCAGGACCTTCATAGCGGCCAGGGCTTCTTTTTGTTTTCCGGTAAACCACTGCAGCCAGATGGCGGCTTGTTTCATGGTGGCGGAGTTTTTGCTCTCGGCCAGCGCGCTGAAACGCTTGATCAAATCGGGCACCGCGGCGGTGAGCTGGGGATTCTGCTGGGCCATGCCCCGGAGCAGTCCGATCTGCTGCTGGTTGAGATCGCGCGTCGGCTGGGGCAGGAGATTGGTCAGGCTGCCACCACGCAGTTGCGGCCAGGCCGTTTGCTGGCGGCCCATACCGTAGCCGAACATCTGGGCAAACATCATTGGTCCTGAGCCGCCGACCGGAGAGGAAAGAAAATCCTCCGCCAGCATATCGATGCCCTTTTCCTTGTATTGGTCGGAGGCCAGCAGGGCCATGGCCAGCATGTAGGACTGATACGGCCGCGCGGCCGGGCCGTTTTTTTGATTCACGGCTTTCAGTTTGTTGTTCAAATCGATCGCCCTATCGAAATTCTTCCGCGAGAGGGCAAACTGCAGGGCTGTGCCGAGGAGAACAGGATCGTCGGAATCGGGCCGGGCCAGAATCTCGTCCGCCAGCTTTTCCGCTTCCTCCTTTTTTCCCATCATCATGAGCATACTGTATCGCTGCATGAGATTGCGGGGCTGGTTGCCCGCGGAAATCTCGGCGCCAAGTTTTTCCATGAGCGCCTTCAGTTTCTCCTCAGAAACCGCCACGCCGATGAGGGCGGTGTTGTTGCGCCGCTGCGCCATAATCATTTGCAGACTCTGGTAGGCGGCTTCGGTGGCTTTCGGGTTTTTCTCTCCCGACGCCAAGAAGGCCTCGATCTCGCGCACGGAAAGTTCGGGCGATTGCAACATGCTGCAGATGGCCAGGCGCTCCTCGACCGGCCGGGTGCTCAGCAATCCGGAAAGCTTTTTTACGAAGGCGTCCTCGCTGCCATCCCGCACGGCGAGGCAGGCCAGGTAAACCAGTGCGTCATCCTGCGCCTCCGTCAGCGTGGCTCCTCCGCCCAGTTGCGCCGGGCCGCCATAGCGCATGCGCATATTGCGACCAAACCTCTGCTGACTATCGGGATTGCTGGCCAGGATCTGCATGGCTCGTTGATAGGTTTCGTTGAATCGCATCTGACGCGACTGACTCGCGGGAATGACGCCGCCGTAGTTGGAGAAAACAACCCGCCCGCCGCCGTAGGAGCGCACCATGGGCATGTTCAAGGCCGCGGAAGACACCGGCGCGGGCGTGGGCGAAGGCTGCGGCTGAAGGGCCACGGGTTCCTTGATCTCCATCACCCGCCAAAGCAAATCCGCAGCCTTTGCCGTCTGTCCCGTCCCCATGAAAATCTCCGCCATGACCATAAGGGATCGCCAGTCGTCCGGATTGGCCCGCAGACGACCCTCCAGCAGCGTGGCCAGATCACCGGCTTTGTCCTCGGCCTGCAAAGCCCGCACCACTTCCTGCCACGCCGGAGGATCTTCCAGAAAATCATCGCTATGGTCCTTGAGCAGCGCCAGGGCTTCGTCGAGCTTCCCGTCATTGGCGAGGGCGGAACCCAGTTGGGCGCGGTTTTGCTTGGAGGGCTCGACGGCGGTAATTTTGCGCGCATAGCGGAGGGTGGCCTCGGTGTCGCCGGTCATCTCCGCCAGCGCCATCAACTTTTTGAGCAAGGCGGGATCATCTGGTTTGCCCGCCAGCGCTTTGTCCAGTTCCTCCATGGCATGGACGCTGTCCTGCATCATCTGGTAAACCTCCGCGAGATAGAGCGCGTAACGCCAGCCGCCCTCCTCGGCTTTTTGCCGGGCGCGGAATTTGGAAATCAACTCGTCGATTTTTCCCTCCTGCAAATACGCGCCGGCCAGCCGTCCGGTCAGTTGCAGCTTGCCCGCCGGGGTCTCCTCCGCCTCGAAGGCCGCCTCGATCGCTTCGCGGGAAGCAGTGGCCCGGCCTTGGGTGGCATGCAGCTCGGCCAGGCGCAGGCGGATCTGGTTAGGATTCTCAGAAAGACGAACCGCCTCGTTCAGAGCGCGGATAGCCTCGTCCTGTTTCTGGGCCGCGATAAGGGTGTCGGCCAGCAGGAGATGGTTTTCGGCTTTTGCGGGGGCGAGCTGAACACATTGCTGCGCGAGCTGGATTGCCTCGTCCCACCGTTCGGCGTCACGGTAGGCGCGCACGCGCTCGGCCTTCCAATCCCCGGCGCGCTGCGGTTCGATCTGCTCGAGCCGTTCCAGCGAGCCGATGCGTCGCGCGGTATCGTTGGCCCGCCGGGCTAGGGCGTTCTCCAATTTCGACAGCGCGGCGGATTTGGGGAATTGCTTGAGTCCGCCCGACAGCGCGAATTCCGCCGAGCCGTTGTCATCGCCATCCACCGCCAGCAGGAAGAGCAAACGCCAGTCACGTTCGGTGAACGCGTCCGGCGATCCTTTTTGCCGCTCGAGCAGGAGGCGGATCTCCGTGTCGGTTTTTTTCAATTCCCGGAAGCATTCCACCAGACACTCGTCGGCCCGTTCCAGTTCGGGATCCGTGCCCGCTGTCTCGCGCATGGCCATGGCCAGCCCTTCGGCTTGGTCCCATGTCTTTTCGTCCACCGCGATCTGCCAGGACAGATAACGACGCTCAAAAGCGCGGTCCGGATAATCCCCGGCGTCCTGAAGCGATTGCCGCGCCGCGGCATCGTCTCCGAATCGCCGCTGGGTTTTGGCCAGCCGGAGATAGTTTTCCCCCGAGGCGCGTCCGTCGGCCACCAAACCCTGCAACTCCGTCATGGCCTCCGCCTTGCGGTCGATGGCCATGAGATATTCGGCCAGACGCTCGCGGCGGTCGTTGGCAGAGGGATCGACCGCCAGGGCGCGCCGGTATTCCACCAGCGTCTCGTCGGTCAAATCGTGGGCCCGGAAAATTTCTGCCAGTTGCTGCACGGCGTTGGCATCCGCGCCAGCGGGAGCGAGTTTGCGCCAGGTGGCCAGCGCCGTGTCCTTGTTGCCCTTGCCCAATTTGAACGACTGCCATTGCGCCTCGCCAAGTCTTTCCGTCACCGTCACGTCCTCAGGAAACGCCTTGGCCAGCGCGGCCATCACAGTCTCGGCCTCGGCCGGACGTTCGGCCCGAAGGAGAGCGGCGGCGAGTTTCAACTGCACATCCTTGTTGTCGGGAGCCTTCTCCGCCGCGCTTTGCAGGACCTTCAGCGATTCCTCATTCCGGCTCAACTCCGCCAGTGCTTCGCTGAGACGCAGGAACGTCTCGAGGTCGCCGGGCTCGGATTTCAGCCGCTCTTGATAATATTTGGCGAGGCCCGGCAAATCGTCATCACTGCGGAACAACCGTTCGATCCGTTCCCGAACTTCGCGTTGCAGCCAGCTCGAAGCGCCCGCCTCGGCCAGGGCCTCGTTGTAGATTTTCAAGGCGGCGTCCTTGCTTCCGCGCTGACGCTCGACTTCGGCCAGCCGCAACGCAGCCGTCAAACGCCGGGCCGGATCGGCATCCTTTTGTTCCCGCACTTGCGCAAACATGGTGCGGGCTTCGTCAAAGCGGCCAGCTTCGAGCAAGGCGTCGCCCGCTTCCTCCAGCACAAACGCATCGCCGGGCGAGGCCTTGGCATAGCTCTGCCAGGTCTCCACCGCTCCGGTAAAATCCATCAGCCGCTGCTGACAGAGCGCGAGGCCGCGATAAATTTTTGCCAGGGCATCCTGAGGAGGATTCAGCGCGATGGCTTTTTTGTAGTCCTCCACCGCGGGAGCCAACTTGCCTGCGCGCGCCTCGACCGCAGCTAGGGCCGACCAGGCGCGCCAGCTTTGTCCGGCCTCAGCCGCCGCGCGCAGATTCTTCAAGGCGTCCTCGGTTTTCCCCCGCTGGTCATTGAGCAAACCCAGCAACAAAGAATAATCCGCGCGATTGGCCTCGTTCTTTTCTGCCGCATCGCTCCACCTTTTGGCCAGCGCCTCCAGTCCCTCGCTTTCGAGGTAATGCTGATAAACCTTGTCAAACGCGGTGCCGGGCTCGGGGGTCTTCACCAGCATTTGCTCGTAACGTTCCAGCACGGGCGGCGTCAGCGGTTCGGCCGGAAGATTCGCGGCCGGGCCGGAGAGAAAAATTGCGATGAGGAGTTTTTTCATGCGTGCAGGGCGGGTTCAGGTTTTTTCTTGGCGGGAGAAATCGAACCGGGCTTGGCCGGTCTGGGCCAGCGTTTCAAGGCGACGTCGCCGAGGAAAAGCAGAAGCGCGAGGGACGCCAGCCAGGGCCACAACTCGCGCTCCTCGGTGGCGGTGCGGTCGTCCGTCCAAAGCTCTTTGGGGTCCGGATTCAGGCTGCCGCCTGTTTGTTCCGACAAGGATCGCAACAACCCTTCATCCGGAGCGCGCGGCAAAAACTCCAGCGGATAACCCGCCGTCACGCCGAGCGACTGACGGTCCACCGTTTCTCCGTCTTTCGTAAAGGTGACCTGCGCGTGATAAGCGCCGGGCTGGCCGGCTGGCCAGCGGGCCTCGTAGCGGCCGGAGGTGATCTTCTCCAAGGGCACTTTGCGCTGCCCGCCGTCCGGACCGGAAACGACCGCCTCGCCCTCGACGCCGCCAACGAACCGCCCGAGCGCATCAACCGCGTCGGCCCGCAGGACGAACTCCCCGCCCTCACGTTCGATGCTCACCGGAAACTTCCGCACCGCGCTGGAGCGGGCCAGCCGCCGGACCAATTGCGCCCAGAATTTTCCGAATCCATCCCAGCGCAACCATTCCACCGCCCAGCGGTTGCGCGCGTCGGACGTCCAAGCGCCCGCCTGGCCCAACCCGAAACGCCACGTGGCGAGGAGGGGTTCGCTTTTCTCCGTGGCCAGCCAGACTTCCGCAGTGGGCTTGGGTCGCGTGGTCACGTATCCCAGCAGAAAGGGCGCGCTTTCAAAATTCACCCCGGTCAGAAAATCCGCCGGACGCACCGGCACCGGCACGAAGGGCGCTTCCTGGATGGCCGACTTCGACGCAGTCATGGTTTCCTTGGCAAAAATCTGCGGCACGGTGCGCGGGTCCTGCGCGAGGTAAAACCGTCCGCTGCCCCAGTTGGCAATCTGCTGAAGGATCTGCGCGTCAGCGTCGTCACCGACCGCCACCGTGCTGACCGTGATTTTTTCCGCCGCCATCTGCGTGGCGAGTTCGTAAAACGGCCCCGGAGTGGAAACACCATCGGTCAGCAATATGGCGTGGCGCAATTTGGACGGCGAACTCCGCAGCGCCTGCAAGGCCAGTTCCATGCCGGGAGCAAGGTTGGTGCCGCCGCCTTCCTGGATGGAACTGATTTTCTGGGCGATGCCGCTCTTATCCGCTGCGCTTTGCAAATCCGCCACCCAGAACGCCTCGTTGTCAAAGGCCACCACGCCCGCGTAATCGCTGGAAGAAAGCAATTCCAGCGCCGCCTTGGCCGCCTCTTTCGCCATCTCGATTTTTTCCCCCGACATGCTGCCACTGCGATCAATGACGAACACGATGCCCAGAGAGGGCGTGTCTTTCTCTTTCTCAAAATCGCACCGCACCGGCAGGATCTCCTCAACCGGCGTGCGGTAGTATCCGCCCAGCCCGAACGCCTGGTCGCCACCCGTCATCAAAAATCCTCCGCCAAAATCGCGAACATAAGTTGCGAACAACGCCATCTGTTCGCGAGAAAGACTCGTCGCCGGAACGTTATCTAGAATGACCAGATCGTAGTTTTGCAGATCCGCCAGCGCCGTGGGAGCTCCGCTTTCCGGTCGCACATCCAGGACGATGCCTTCCTGCTTGAGCGCCCACGAAAGATAACGGGCCTGCTCGGGTTTGTCGGCCAGGAGCAACACTTTGGAGAGTCCCTCGGTCTGCACGATGGCGGAGGCACGGTTGTTGTCCGCCACGGTGTCACCCGCCGCCCGCACCTCGGCGGAAAGCTCGGTCATGCGTTCGTCGCCGCGAAGGGTTTGCGTGAACTCCAGCCGCGTCACGCCGGGCTTGAGATGTTCCTTGCGCGTGGCCACACGAACCCCGTTGCGAAACACATCCACCTCGGCATCCGTCTCGCGGTTGCTGGAGATTTCCACCTCGACCCGAAACGGTTCCTCCGCCCGCGCCTGCCGCGGAGCCTCGACCGAACGGACCAGAATCTCCGGTTTGTCTGGTGGCGCTGCGGTGAAGGACTGCACTTTGATGTTCGAACGTTTCAGTTGTCCGCCCAAGGCGACCGCATCGCCCGTGGTTTGCAATCCATCTGTAACCAGGGCAATCGTTTTGACTTTACCCGGGGGAAACGAGGCCTCCGCCAGCTTCAACGCTCCGGCCAGATGGCTTTCGCGGTCGTTGATCGCTTCGCGCGAAACATCGGAAAGCTGTTTCTCCGACTCCACCATCACGCCGCGTCCGCCAAAAGCGATCCAGGATTCCCTATCGCCGTGATCGCCCGCGGACTGATGAACCGTTCCGGCCTTCTTCACGCCCTCGCCATCCACGCTCCGGCTGGAATCCACCACCCAGATCACATGGACGTCCCGGGTTGAAGCCAACCAGCGCGGGTCGGACAGCGCAAAGACCAGCAGGAGAAAAATCGCGGCCCGCAAAATGAGGGAGGCCCGGCTACGCGATGCACTGGAGGCCACCAACGAGGTCCGGCCCCAACGCCAGAAGAGCGGCAAGAGCAGCAGTCCCGCCAGGGCCCATGGCAGACCGAGGGTCATTCCGTGATCCTCCGCGTGTACAGCCACCACTCGGCCAGCAGCCAGACACAACCCAGGCAAACCGCCCACCACCAAAGCGGAAAGGCGAACCACCAGCCGGACGGCGCGGCGGACGCTTGCTTTTCGTGGCCGTCCTTCGACGCAGTGCGCTCGAGGGCGCTTTCAGTTTTTCCCGGCGCGGTGCTGGCGGAAATGTTTTTCGCCGGCCGCAGCGACTCGACCGCATTGCCCAGCAAAATGGGAAACGCCGTGCGCAGGACAAAATCCGATCCCTCCAGATCGAAGGCCAACAAGGCCCACTTCTGCCGGTCATCCCATTGTCCGTAAATCAACGGATCACCGAAACTGTCGGCGAAGACTTGTGCCTGCGCCGGTTTCTCCCATTTGGTCGCAGCATCCAATGTCACGCGGGCAAAGCCGGTGTGCCGCATGAGTGGCTGATCGTTTTCCACCTCGCTCACGAGCGGCTTCTCCACAGCTCCAGCCGGTTTCCCCCAGAAGCCCGCCACCTGCGGATTGATGAGAAGGACATTCGCTTTTTCGAATGCTTCCGGGGCGGGCGTGCGATTAAAAACATACAAAGTCTGCGGATCGGCGAAGCCCTTGTAACCGCCGGGCTCCACCCGCGCCCATTCCACCAGCGGCAGGGCCGACAGCGCGGCTTCGATATAGGCGTTGGCCTCGGAGATCAGCAGCACTTTGATCGGCGCCACCGCCTCAACCGAGGCCCGGGCCGAATCATCAGCCGACAGAGCGTCCGCGGGAAAGTCTATCAGTCTCGCCTCAAATTCCGACGCCTCATCCGCGGAAACATCCCACTCCTTCCGCCAAACCTCCCCCGGCGCGAGCGACAAATTTTGCACATCGACGAGTTTGCCAGAGCGCGTCAACTCGACCGATCCGTTCACCGCCTCTTTGGCCTGGGAAGTCACTTCCAGGGATAGCCGCACCTCGCCGGGTGCGGCAAAGGACCGCCGGGCAGAAAAATGCGTGATGCCCGTGTTCGGCTGCGGTTCGCCGATCCACCAATGCTCCACTCCCTCGGGCACCTCGTCCTTGTCCTTCCAAACCCCGTCGGTCAGCAGGACGATGGATGAGTTCGGCTGCGTCATTTTGAGATTCTCCGCCAGCGCAAGCGCCGGGCGCAGCGCGACCTGCCCGGATTCCGGCCGGGCCTGTTGCAAGGAATCGAGAAGCACGCGCCTGCTGGCGGTCCATCCGCTCAGGACCTGCGGCGGATCACCGGCCACGAGAATCGCGGCGCGGTCGAAAGATCGCATTTGCCGGAGGCGTTGTTGCAGAATTTCCAGGGCCCGGTCCCAGCGCGTTCCGTCCCCTTCTTTGGCCGACATGCTGGCCGAGGGATCGAGCACGAAGACCGTCCGGGCCGGCTGCACCGATTGCCAGGGGGCCAGCGGTTGGGTGAGTGCGAAAACCACCAGGAGTAAGAAAACAAGCTGCAGCAAAAGCGATAGCCAGCGGCGCAGCTTGCGCCAGAGGGCAGAGTTATACGATTGGGTCTGGATCTGATCCCAAAAAAGCAGGGTGCTGACCGAACGCCTCTCCAGCCGCGTGCGGATCAAATACAACGCAATGATGGGCAGCGCGAGCGCCAGCAAACCCCAGGCCGCCGGAAACAAAAAATTCATCGCACGAAGCCTCCGGCCAGTAGCGCGCGTTGCAGCAAATCTGCGGGATTAAGCCGCGTGTCGGCAGCCAGCAGGGGCACCTGGTGTTTGCGCGTGTAACTGCGCAGAGCCTCCTGGTATCGCTCGAAACGCTCGCGGTATTCGCGCGCCATTTGCGGACTGACGATGACGCGTTTCACTTCGCCCGTCTCGCAATCCTCCAATTCGAACTCACCCGGCAAACCCGCCTCGGCCTCGGCCGGATCGCGCAGTTGAATCACCGCCACCTCGTGCCGGGCATGACGCAGGCGATCCAGGGCTTTGAAGGCATCCTGCGGATCGGCCCCCCACAGATCGCCCACCCAGACCACGAATCCCCGACGGGGACGCGCTGCGGTCCAACTGCGAATCTCGTCCTCGAGCCGCACGGGACGCGGCGCGGTTTCGCATCCGGCCAAATAACGCAGCATGTGAAGAAACCGGTGTTTGCCGCGACCCGAAGGCAGCGCCACTTTGGCCGTAGCTCCAATGGGCGAGATGGAGGCGCGATCAAGGTTGGCCAGCGCAAGATAGGAAAGTCCGGCCACGACCTGCCGCGCATAATCGAACTTTACCGGTTTCCCCCAATTCATCGAGGCCGAGCAATCCAAGAGCAGATGCACCTGTAAGTCCTCCTCCTCGACGAAAAGTTTCATCACCAGCTGCCGCCAGCGGGCGAAAGCGTTCCAATCGATGTAGCGCCAATCGTCGCCGTTGACGAACTGGCGGTATTCCGCGAATTCGATGCTGGCCCCGCGCTGCACGCTGCGGCGTTCAGCCCGCTGGCTGCCGCGCTGGATTTTCCGGGCCAGCAGGCTGAGTGATTCGAGACGGCTGAGAAAAGCCGCGTCGAACAA